>CAYGHU010000005.1:15975-27784 GCA_964349785.1 uncultured Dehalococcoidaceae bacterium
TATCGGTACGACATTGGCGGATTTCTTGAGTTCCTTGCCTCGGAAGGCGTCCCCTTCGAGCGCGCCGGTCGTAGCCATGGCCGGGCTTACCTTGCCTATGCTCGCGAGGCAGGCGTCGCTCCAGCCTCGATCAAGCGGCAAGCGACAACGATCCGCGCCTTCTACGCCTGGCTCGACCGTGAGGGCTTCCTCGAGGGTTCCGAACCCGGCGACTCCATCCTTCGGTTGCGCTATCCCAAGGCGCCACGGCGTCTTCCCCATTTCCTGAGCACGGTCGAAGCAGAGGCCCTGGTCACTGCGCCCGCAACGAACACTGCACGTGGCCTGCGGGACCGTGCACTCCTTGAACTGCTCTACGGCGCGGGCCTTCGCGTGAGCGAGCTCGCTAGCATTGATATGACAGACCTCGACCTCACGAACTCGCAGGCGCGCGTCACAGGCAAGGGCGAGAAGACACGCGTCTGTCTCTTTGGCGAACCGGCGAGGAATGCGCTGCGTGAGTACATCGAGAACGGCCGTCCCCAACTGGTACGCGGCGCTCAGCCCGCGTTGTTCATCGGCCGCGAAGGCAGACGTCTCGCCGTCCGTTCGATTCAGGAGATCGTACGGCGCTTGGGTGTGCAGGCCGCCATCACTCAACGAGTGCATCCGCACCTGCTGCGCCACACCTTCGCGACACATATGCTGGAGGGGAACGCGGATCTACGCGTCGTCCAGGCATTACTCGGCCACGCGACCGCGGACACGACCCAGATCTACACGGCGGTCACCCAGCGGCGGCAGGAGCAACTCGTCACCAGCGCACTGACGCGCGCCCGTACCGTCGAGGACGCTCGCAGTATCACCTAACGTGTAGCATCGGAAGACAATCTCGAAGCGAACAGGGAGACTCGATGCGTATCCTCGTGGTCAACGGCCCCAATCTGAACTTGCTCGGCCAGCGCGAGCCAGAGATCTATGGCCTTCAGACCCTCGCTGACATCGAGGTGTTGATCCGTAACCGCGCGGACGAGCTAGGCGTGGACATCGAGTTCTTCCAGTCGAACCACGAAGGCCAACTCATCGACGCTATCCAGGAACATTCCGGCTGGGACGGTCTCATCATCAACGCCGGCGCCTTGACCCACACGTCGCTGGCCATCCCTGACGCCGTCACTTCGACCGGCATCCTGACTGTCGAGGTGCACATAACAAACGTGCACGCTCGGGAGGAATTTCGCCATCGCTCGTTCCTGTCTCCGATCGTCTGGGGTCAGGTCGTCGGCTTCGGTTACCGGGGTTACCTCGCGGCGCTCGACCTCCTGCATCAACGGCTGACGGAAGGCGATATGGAGTGACCGCTACGGCGCCCGCCTCCACCCGCCTCGACCGGCTACGAGCCCGCATCGAGGAGCTCGGCGTGGACGCGCTTCTCATCACTGCGCCCTCAAACCGCCGCTGGGTGTCCGGCTTCACCGGGACGGCGGGCACGCTGCTTGTGAGCCACGACCAGGCACTGTTCGCGACCGATGCAAGGTACTACGAACAGGTAGCGGCTCAAACGCCTGCATTTACCCTCCTCAGGGCGAACGGGCCGATGTCCGAGTGGGCTCCGCTGCTCCTCGAAGGGATCGGCGGCAAACGCATGGGCTTCGAACCGGCGGGCCTGAGCTATGCGGCATACGAAGAGTGGACGCAAACGATCGCGGCGCTCCCGGAGTCCGCCCGGCCGGCACTGGTCCCCGCGCCCGCCGCCGTAGAGGCGCTCCGCGCCATCAAGGAGCCGGACGAGGTCGCGGCGCTCACTAGGGCTGTCCTCCTGGGCGACGCTGCCTTCATGCATGCTGCCTCGGCCGCCCGTCCCGGCATGACGGAACGCGAACTAGCATGGGAGATCCAGCGCTACGCGATGGAACACGGCGCGGACAACCTCTCCTTTCCCACGATCATCGCGAGTGGCCCTTGGGGCGCGCTCCCGCACGCCTACCCTCGAGATGTGCCGCTCGAGGCTGGCCAGGGCGTAGTCATGGATCTCGGCGTGATCGTGGACGGCTACTGTTCTGACCTCACGCGCACCATCTTCCTCGGCCCGCCAGACGACCAGTTCAGGCGTATCTACGACATCGTGCTCACCGCGCAGGAGATGGCCGAGGAACGCATTGAGGCGGGCATGACGGGGCAGCAGGCACACCAGATCGCCGTCACCGTCATCGCGCAGGCCGGCTACGGCGAATACTTCGGTCATGGCCTCGGGCACGGCGTTGGCCTCGACATCCACGAAGCGCCACGCCTGGGTCCACGTTCCACAGACGTGCTCAGGGACGGCCAGGTGGTAACGGTGGAGCCGGGCGTCTATATCCCCGGTTGGGGCGGCGTACGCATTGAAGATCAGTGCGTGATGGAGAGCGGGCGCTTGCGCAGGCTCTCCACCGCTGCGAAGTTGGACTAACGCGACACGTATCAGGTGAGGGAGTTCTACCTGTGATCAGTACCGGTGAGATCAAAAAGGGCGTCTCGGTGGAGGTTGACGGCAACCTCTACCAGGTCGTCGAGGTCCAGCACGTGAAGACCAAGAAGTCCGCAGTCTACCGCGTCAAGATGCGTGACCTCAGGGGTGGCCACATCATCGAGCGCACCTTCAACGCCGGCGAGAAACTCGCCGCCGCCCGCGTCGAGCGGCGTGACATGCAATTCCTGTATGCCGACAGCGATGGCCTCACCTTTATGAACACGCAGACGTTCGACCAGATTTCCGTACCTGCGAACATCGCCGGCAACGCCCTTTCGTATCTAAAGGAAGGCGATGTCATACAGGTCCTCGCGTATGGCGAGGAAGCCCTCGGCGTCGAGTTACCCTCGTCCGTCCAGCTCAAGATCGTCAGGTCGGATCCTGGGGTGAAGGGGGACACCGCGACGGGCGCGACGAAGCCCGCTACCCTCGAGACCGGTCTGGTCGTGAACGTGCCGCTCTTCATCAACGAAGGCGACACCATCAAAGTCGGCACGTCCGAGGGCAATTACATCGAGCGCATCGCGAACCCCTAGCCCGCAACCTGAGACAGAGCCAGTGCCACCCGAGGTCTACCCCGTCCACCAGGTCACCCGCTACCTCCGTGAGCTGTTGGAGACTAACCGGCACCTGACGGAGATCTGGGTTGCCGGTGAAGTGTCCAACCTCTCGCTGGCCTCGTCGGGCCACATCTACTTCACGCTGAAGGACGGGCGTGGCGCCCTGCGCTGCGCCTTCTTCCGTAACCGCAACGTCGGCCAGCGTGCGAGGCTCGCGGAGGGGTCGTCGGTTGTCGTCTACGGCTCGCTGTCGCTGTACGAGCAGCGTGGAGACCTCTCCTTCGTCGTCGACTTCGTGCAGCCCGAAGGCACCGGCGTCCTCGCCGCCGAGTTCGAGCGCCGCCGCGCCCAGTTCGAAGCCGAGGGCCTGTTCGCTATTGGACGCAAACGCACGCTCCCGAGGTTCCCCGAACGCATCGGCGTCGTCACATCTCCCACCGGGGCGGTGTTCCACGACATCTGCGACATCCTCGCGCGCCGCTGGCCACTCGCGACTGTGCTGCTCCAACCGACACCCGTCCAGGGAGACGCCGCTCCGGCAATGGTTGCTGAAGCCATCCGCACGCTCGCCCGTGAGCAGCAGCCGGATGTCGTCATCGTTGCTCGCGGCGGCGGCTCTGCCGAGGATCTGTGGGCGTTCAACGAGGAGCCGGTGGTGCGCACGATCTTCGCTTGCCCGGTACCCCTCGTCTCCGCCGTCGGCCACGAAACGGACACGACCCTCGCCGACCTCGTCGCCGACGTCCGGGCGCCGACGCCGTCCGCCGCCGCGGAGCTCGTCGCCCCCAACCGCCTCACAGTGGCCCGCCACATCGCCACGATGCAACGACACGCCGAGTCGCAGGCCGTGCGTACGGTGGCCGCCGCGCGTGAGCGCCTCGACCTGCGCGTGCTCACCGTCGGCCGCGGCCTCCCCGACATTGGCGCGTTCCGGCGTCGCGTCCGCGAACGCACAGCGGTTGCCTCCAAGGCTTCGATTCAGATCACTCGGCGTCACACCGAACAGGTTGGCAACCTTGCCGCTCGCATCGGCACCCTCTCGCCGCTCGCTACCCTCGACCGAGGCTACGCGCTGATCGCGCGGCCCGACGGGATGGCGGTCACTTCCGTCGCGACGCTCACGCCCGGCGACGAGGTGGATCTCCGCCTGCACGACGGCCACCGGCCGGCCCGCATCGAGGCCCCGGCATGACCACAGATCAGCCCGAGACCTTCGAGTCGCTCTATGCCCGCCTGGAGGAAGTCACAGCGCGTCTCGAGGTCGGCAACCTGACCCTAGAGGATTCAGTTGCCCTCTACGAAGAGGGCATGCAGATTGCCCAGCGCTGCCAGTCCCTCCTGACCCAGGTGGAGCAGCGCATCGAAACCCTCCGTGAGACCTACGACAACGGGTTCGAAGCATGAGCCTGCGCTTGGGATGGTTCACCACGGCACGCGGCCCCGGTTCCCGTGCGATGTTCGAAGCCGTCGTCGCCGCGATGGAGGCGGGGCAGTTGCAGGGCGCTCAATTCTCGGTCGTCTTCTGCAACCGCGACCCGGGCGAAGATCCCGTAACCGACGACTTCCTGGCTCGCGTCCGAGGGCTGGGCATCCCGCTCGTCACGCGCTCTTCGGTCGCCTTTCGCAAGCAAGTCGGTGGCGACCGCTCCCGACCCGAGGAGCCACTCCCGGCCTGGAGGCTCGACTACGACCGCGAGGTGGAAGCGGCACTCGCGGACTATCCGTTCGACCTCGGTGTGCTCGCTGGCTACATGCTCATCTTCGAGCGCGAGTTCTCCGCACGACATCCACTTCTGAACCTCCACCCCGCACTGCCAGACGGTCCCGCTGGCACCTGGCGCGAGGTCATCCGTTACCTTATCCGCACCCGCGCCACCGAGAGCGGCGTCATGCTCCACCTCGCCATCCCGGAGGTCGATGCGGGGCCCGTCGTCGCCTGCTGCCGCTATCCGCTCCGCGGACCCGCATTTGACCAGCACTGGGCGGCGATCGAGGAGCGCCTCGACACCCTCGACGACGGCGCACTCGGGGCCACCAGCCTGTTCACCGCCATCCGCTCGGCCGGGATCCGACGTGAGTCGCCGCTGTTGGTCGCCACACTGGCCGAGTTCGCGTCCGGCCGCTTGATCGCCGAGGAGCGGCGCATCCTCGATGCATCGAGACAGCCCGCCAGGCCGGCGGACCTCACGTCAAAGGTCGAGGCGATCATCCGGGCTGGAGTCATAGCGTAACGATGCAGGATCAGTATCGACGCCTCGCACGCTGGAATCAGTGGGCGAATCGCCTCGTGTTCACGGTCTTGACCGAAGCAGAAGGCGAGCCACCGGAGGCGCTGGCCGCCTTCCAACATGTCCTCGACACCGAGATCACGTGGCTGCGCCGCATCGAGGCCATTCCCAGCCCTGACGTTCCACACTGGGGCGAAGCCTCGCTCGCACAATGCGAATCGTGGTCCGTGGAAGCTGAGGAGTGGCTACTGCGGCTTGCGAGCGGCCTCGATGACACGCATCTCGCCGACACCTTCTCCTACCGCAACTCTCGTGGCGACGAGTTCACTGACACGGTCGCTGATGCTCTGCTGCACATGTTCCTGCATTCGATGCAGTACCGGGGCGAGGCGGCCAGCTTCCTCAATCATACCGGTCATCGCATTCCAGATATGGACTTCATGTTCTGGCGGCGCCTCGGCGAACCCGCATGACCGTAATTCCACCGAAGCAGTCCAAACTGCGCGCTTCTCTGTATAGTGCTTTCCAGCCACAGTCGGCCCCGCCGTGAGCCAGAGCCTTACGACGCATTTGGAAGCCAGCCATGGCGGTGACGAAGTGGATCGGAAGGCTACTCACCGGCCCGGGCTGGCGCGTCGCGGAGCAGGCGGAAGCGCAGCCTCGCGCGCCACTCACATACCCCGCCCAGGTCACTCTGGCGGACACATCTGTCACATTGCGCCTGCTTGAGGATGGAGACCGCAATGCCATCCTCAAATTCGCGAGCCAACTCCCCACGCACGACCTGCTGTTCCTCCGCCGCGACATTACCCAGCCCGACCAGGTCGACCATTGGTTGCGCGATGCTGCTGAAGGCCTGGCCACCACGGTATTCGCGCTCCGAGGTTCGGAGATCGTAGGTTACGCTACGGTCGCATCTGACGGCTTGACCTGGACCCGTCACGTGCGGGAGCTCCGCGTGCTGGTTGGTCCGGCGATGCGAGGCAAGAACCTCGGCCGCCTCCTCACTGAGCAGGCTTTCGCCATCGCGAAGCAGCAGGGAGTGAGGAAGATGATCGCCCAGATGACGACCGATCAGGAGGCGGCCATCAAGGTGTTCAAAGAGATGGGCTTCGAGCCGGAAGCGCGAATGCGCAACCAAGTCATTGATCGCGACGGCACGCTCCATGATCTACTGATCATGGGCCTCGATGTCGATGCCTTCCAAGGCAAGCTCGATGCAGCGCTCCTGAGCGCACAACAGTCCTTCATGAACACCTGATCCCAAGCCGGACGCGTAGCGGGGCAGGGCCGGAAGCGATAACATCCTATGCAGATTACGCAGTATGACAGAGCCAAGCATGACGCCGAACCGCTCCCTCATCCCCGCCACTCGGGCTGTGCCTGTGCATCAGCGAACGCTGCCTGTCATCCTTACCCAGCGGTTGCTGCCGGCTGCCGGACGCGCAATCGCGACGGCAATCGTGGGACTCACGGCCGAGTACGCGCTTCGCTCTCTCACCAACCGTGCGCTTGCCTCGGTCGTCCGGCCCTCTGAGCGCAACGCACCGGGGGCCACACTGACTGTCATTACCGAATTCGTTGTCATCGAGCGCCTGCGCCAGCTCTAACACTCGATGCCCACTGAACGGCTGCAAAAAATCCTCGCCCGAGCAGGCTACGGAAGCCGCCGGAGTGCTGAATTACTGATTACAGCGGGACGAGTAACAGTAGATGGGCGCAGCGCCAACATCGGCGACCAAGCCGATCCTAACGTCAGCACTATCACTGTCGATGATCTCCCGGTGAAACTTAGGCATGCGGAGGACGAGGTCTGGGCCCTGCATAAGCCGCGAGGTTATGTCGTGTCAGCTTCCGATGACTTCGGCCGTCCCACAATTTACGACTTGCTCCCAGACGCCGCTCCGAATCTCCGTTACGTAGGCCGGCTTGATGTCGACACCTCTGGCTTGCTCCTCCTCACCACTGATGGCAAGCTTGCTCATCGGCTGACACATCCTAGCTACGAGGTCTGGAAAACCTACGAAGCTGAGGTGAAGGGCACGCCCAGCGATCACGCGCTCGCCCAACTGCGTACCGGCGTCATACTCGACGATGGCATGACGGCACCGGCGCGCGTGACGCTGCTTTGCTCCGGGCCCCAGTCGTCCGTACGCATCGATATCCGCGAAGGGCGCAAGCGCGAGATCCGCCGGATGTTCGCGACCGTCGGTACGCCTGTCGTCCGTCTCCAGCGCACCGCCGTCGGCACGGTTGCGCTCGGCGACCTACCTGTCGGCGAATCCCGTCCCCTCACACCTACCGAAAGGGATTTGCTCCGCAGCCTCGTTGGCTTACCGCCTGAGGAGCCGGTGGACGCTTCGCTAAAGCCGTCTCTATCATCATCCCCACTGCCCATCAACACGCGACCGACAGGGAGGGACGACATCTCCGCGGATTCACTCGCCCGCAGCATCGCTATCGACGGCCCCACCGCCTCCGGCAAGAGCGTCGTCGGCCGCTCCCTCGCGGAACATCTTGGCCTCGGCTTCGTAGATACGGGGTTGATGTACCGTACCTGCACACTGGCGGTACTCGAACGAGGGATCGATCCTGAGGATGAGGCGGCGGTCATCGAACTGGTGCACGGGTTGAACCTGGACCTTCAGTGGCCTGATCCCGCGAGACCCCGTGCCGTCCTGGACGGAGAGGACGTCACAGACCGCCTTCGTCAGCCTGAGATCGATCTCACAGTCTCCCTGATCTCTCGCATCGCCGAGGTGCGCGACGAGCTCGTGCAACGCCAGCGCGCGCTGGCTGCCCGCTCCCCTATTGTCATGGCTGGCCGCGACATCGGCACTCGCGTCCTGACTGAGGCGCGGACGAAGGTATTCCTCGAAGCATCCTCCGAGGTACGCGCCCGCCGCCGTCTCGGCGAAGAGCTGGACGCCGGGCGCAACACCACATTCGAGCGTGTCCTGGAGGAGACCCGGCGCCGCGACGAGATGGACTCTACCGGCAAGCGCTCCATCCGCCGCGAGCAGGCCGCTGAAGACGCGATCATCATCGATACCGATATGCTCGGCATCGATGAAGTCGTTGAAGTCTCCTTGAACGCGTACCGTTCCGCGAACGGCTTGTGAAGTCTCTCCTCTACCGCATGGTTTCCGGCTGGATATACGGGCTGCTCACCGGCTTGACGCGCGTCATTGTGTTCACCTTCAGTCGCTGGACGGTCGAGGGCGTCGAGCGAGTCCCCACGACCGGACCGGTCGTCCTTGTATCCAATCATCTGAATCTGCTCGACCCGCCCCTGATTGCCGCATCGTGCCGGCCCCGGCACATACACCCGATGGCGAAACGCGAGCTGTTCGAGACGCCGTTGATCGGCTGGATGTTGTGGCCCTACGGCGCGTTTCCCGTGCGGCGCTTCTCTGCCGATATCGGGGCGTTACGCGCCGCCAGGGGCTACCTCCGCGCTGGGCACATCGTCCTGATGTTTCCGGAGGGCACACGTTCGCTGGACGCGAAGCTTCACCCGGCGCTCCCGGGCGCGGCAATGGTCGCCCTCCTCGCCAAAGCGCCGATTGTCCCCGTCGCAGTCACGGGTACAGAGCAAGTCCGTCTTCCCAGCACGCTCTTCCGCTGGATGCGCCGTGCCCGCCCCCGCATCCATGTCGTCTTCGGTGAGCCGTTCACCCTCGACTACGACGGAGCCGAGTCCCGTTATGCCGAGGAAGCGACCGACCTGATCATGCGCCGCATCGCCGCGCTCCTGCCGATGGAATACCAGGGCGCATACGGCCCCGACAGCGAGAGCCACCTCGTATTTACTCGCCAGTTGCGCGAGAGCTAACTCACCGGCCTTGCGGGAACCGTCGTAGCCTCAAGGTTGTTTCAGCGATACGGTAGTCTAGATTGAGGTTGGGGCGGCCGGAGGTGACTCCCGGATGTGTGGCATCATCGGATACACCGGACAACGTCCAGCGGGACAGATCATCCTTGAAGGACTGCGGCGGCTCGAGTATCGCGGCTACGACTCCGCGGGCATCGCCCTGTTCGACGGCCACCACGACCTATACGTAGCTCGAGCCGCCGGCAAAATCGACAATCTCATCAACCGCATCGAAGGGTCGCTCCCTCCCGCAGTGTCGGGCATCGGCCACACGCGTTGGGCCACACATGGCGCCGCCACTGACCTCAACGCCCACCCGCACCTCGACCCCTCCGGCCGCGTCGCGGTCGTCCACAACGGCATCATCGAAAACTTCGAGTCGCTGCGCCGCCCGTTCATCGCGCGCGGCCTGCCTTTCGCTTCCGACACAGATACCGAAGTGATCGCCTTTCTGCTCGCCGATGAGCTCGCCGCCGGTCATGACCTCGCTGAAGCAGTCCGTCATGTCGTCAGCCTGATCCACGGCGCAGCTGCCATCGTGGCAATCGCCTCCGATGAGCCAGGGCGCATCGTCGCCGCCCGTGTCGGCAACGCGGGCGGGATTGTGATTGGTCACGGCGACGGCGAGCGACTCATCGCCTCCGATCTGGCGGCTCTGTTGCCGCATACCAGGCAAGTGACCTTCCTCGAGCCGGGCGAGGTAGCCGACATCCGTCCCGATCACGTCAGTTACATGGATCTCTCCGGCAACCCGCTGGAGAAACCGATTGAGACACAGCCATGGGATCCGGTAGCCGCCGTCAAGGGTCGTTACAAGCACTTCATGCTCAAGGAGATCCACGAGCAGCCCGACACCGCGCTCGACTCGATACGCGGCCGCTACCTCGTCAGCCCCTACCGGGTCGATGTCGAAGGCGTCCCGTTCACGGCCGAACAGGTGCGCCAGTTCACGCGGGTCGTCCTTATCGGTATGGGCACCTCGATGCATGCGGCGATGGTCGGACGCCACTATATCGAGCGTTTCGCCGGTATCCCCGCAGAGGTCGACAACGCCTCGGAGTTCCGCTACCGCCGGCCCGTCCTCGACGAGCACACACTCGTCATCTCGGTGGCTCAGTCAGGGGAGACCATCGATACCCTGGCGGCAATGGATGAGGCACGCCGCGCTGGCTGTCCGCAGATTACGATCTGCAACACGCCAGGCGCTCAGACCACGCGCATCGCGCACGGCACCGTATACATGCGTGCTGGCCCAGAGATAGCGGTCGCGAGCACCAAGACGCTCGTCGGCTCAATGATCGCGATCCACGCCCTCGCCTTACACCTCGGACGTGTACGAGGCGTACTCGACGACGAAGTAGCACGCGTCCAGGTGGAAGCGGCCCTCCACCTGCCCACCGCCCTCGGCGAAACCCTGCTCCTGGCGCCCCAGATTGAAATGCTCGCCGCACGGTATGCGACATTCGAAGATTTCTTCTTTCTCGGGCGCGGGCTCTCGTTCGCCATCGCCCTGGAAGGCGCATTGAAGCTCAAGGAGGTCTCGTACATCCATGCGGAAGGCTACGCCGCAGGCGAGATGAAGCATGGGCCGATCGCCCTCATCGACGAGCGTATGCCCACTGTGGCGATCGCACTCCGCGACGAGGTATATGACAAGATGCGTTCCAACATCGAACAGGTGAAGGCGCGCCGCGGTCTCGTTATCGCGATTGTGTCAGACGGCGACCATAGATTGGACGACATCGCCGATGACATACTCATGCTACCGGAGATCGACTCCTCGCTCAGTCCGCTGCTCTCTGTGATCGTCATGCAGCTGCTGTCCTATTACATTGCGGTCGAGCGTGGCGCGGATGTCGACCAGCCTCGCAACCTCGCAAAAACCGTGACAGTGGAGTAACTCCGCGCTATTCTCGCCACATAAGGATCCCTTAAGACGTAGTGCCCAGCCAATCGAGCAGCATGACAACATAGGAGTCGGCGATGCCCACGAAACACGGCCACGACGAGCACTGCAAGGAACTGCATCAGGCGCTGAATCGTGCAAAGTCCATGCTCCACTCGGCGCCTGCACGCGAGCCGTTTGGCACTGACCCTGAGACAGCGGTCATAGAGGTTCGCCAAGAGCGCGAAGGAACAATCACGGCCGAGATCGCCAGCATCGAACAGGCGCTGCGAGAGCACGGCTGTACTAGCTGACCCCACAGCCAGGTTCCTGCGCGTTCAAAGGCCTTTGCTACACCGCGCTCGCCAGCGGTAGCGGGATTCTGCCAAGCACCGGTACGACGTACGGCTACACTGGTCGATCTGCACCGGCGAACCATGACTCCGCATGATACCCAACCCGCGCCCGCTACTCTGCGCGAAGCGTTTCCGGCCCGCCCGCCAGTTTCGCCTGTGCCGCCGCGAGACGCGCGATTGGTACCCGATATGGCGAACAGGACACGTAGTCGAGCCCCGCGTCGTGGCAGAACGCCACCGAGGCAGGGTCGCCGCCATGTTCGCCACAGATGCCAACCTTCAGGTGCGCCCGGGTGCTCCGGCCCCGTTCGATACCGATACGGATGAGCCCTCCCACACCCTCGCGGTCGAGCTCCTGGAACGGATCACGTGACAGCAGCCCGTGATCGAGATAGGACGGCAGGAAACGGCTCGCGTC
>CAYGHU010000006.1:0-26942 GCA_964349785.1 uncultured Dehalococcoidaceae bacterium
CTCGTCGGCTCATGGTTCTCGCGGGCCGGCAGGTACGGGGCTATGTTTACATTATACAACCACAGTTCACCATCCCGGAAACGGGCATACCCCTCGGCGATATTCGCGTGACCGGCCCGGATCGACTTGATCTCCGAGCCCACCAGCGAGATGCCGGCCTCCATCTCCTCCAGCACCTCGTACTCGAAGCGCGCGCGCCGGTTCAGCGCGACGGTAGCGCCTCGCGTCTCTTGCTTCGGCACGGACTCCTCCTGGAGGAGGGCAGGGGAGCGCCCTCGTAACGTTACATAATACTATAGGCTTATCGAGCGGCCTGCGCGGGTGCGCCGGACCGCAGCACATCGATGGCGCGGAACACCGCGACGTCGCGGCCGGCGTCGATGTCCTCGAGGGTGAGCGTCACCGGCACATCCGGGGTCACGCCGGCGCCTTCGATCTGGTTGCCATCCGGCGTCAGCCAGCGCGCGATCGACACGTACACCGCGCCGCCGTTCTTCAGCTCGCGCACATGGTTCACCGTACCTTTGCCGAAGGAACGCGAGCCGACCACAGTGGCGCGGCCGTTCTCCTGCAGCGCCGCCGCCAGCACCTCGGACCCCGAGGCCGAGAATTCGTCCTGGACCATAACGACAGGGATGTTCGTGATCGTCCCGGTGCGCGCCTCGAAGCGTTGCTGCCGGCCATCGCGGTCCACCTGCGTCAGCACCAGCCCCTTGTCGAGGAACATGTCCGCGATCTGCACCGTCTCATTCAGCAACCCGCCCGGATTGCCCCGCACATCGATGATCAGCCCCTTGACGTTTCGCTTCAGCGCCGCCTGGATCTCGTTCGCCAGCTCCTGCGGCGTACGCGACGTAAACGAGCTGATACGGATATAGCCGATGTCGGACGCCTCAGCGCCGCTCGCGTCGCGCAGCACGCCGCCCGGAGGCAGCGTATCCACGGAGGCCACCAGCACATCGTCGCGAATCAGCTGGTAGACCTGCTCCGTGCCGTCGGAATGACGCACCTTCAACTCCACAGTCGTCCCACGCTGACCGCGGATCTTCAGCACTGCCTTCTCCACGCTCCAGCCCTCAGCCGGCTCTCCATCCACCGCCAGCAGCCGGTCGCCACCCTGGATCCCCGCCTTCTCCGCCGGTGTATTGGGCAGCGGTCGCACAATCACGACATAATCGCCTTCCTTGGCCACCGTCGCCCCAATGCCCTGGAACGCCCCCGAAAAATCATCCTTCGACAGGGCATACGTATTCGGGTCGATGTACGTCGAATGCGGGTCATTCAGCTGCGTAAAGATCCCCTGGATCGCGCCCTGATACAACAGCTCCGGATCCACCCGCGAGGAATCCACGAAGTCCTGTCCCAGGATCGTGACAATGTCTTGCAGCACGCTCGGATCGAGATCCGACGCGGCCGTCGTCGTACCGGAAACCGCCTGCGCCGCCGGATCGTCTGGCTCCACCACAACCCGAGTCAGAAACCCCACGGCGAATACCAACACCGCGATCAGCACAGAAACCAGCGCCAACAGCGTATTCCGGACGCCGTTCTGGCCCATCAGCGAACTCCTTCATCGGCGCAAACCGAACGCGGGGACGGCTCCCACAGTCTACCACCGCGCCCGCCTCGCGACCCCGCTTCCAAACCGTAAGCAACATAAGAGAGATAGTGCGCAAATAGGCCATGGGACCCAGGCTGGCCCGTCAGCGCGAACAGGACGAACCCTCAGACAGCCGATTCAAGGGGACCTCGGTCGCCAACCCCTTCCGAATACCAAAGCGCCGTAGCGTTTCATCCGGCAGCAGTTATGAAACTCTCGGAGTCTCGCTGCGTAATGGCCTCCGTCTGTGCCAAACCGCGCCTCGGCCACCACCCGCACGTTTCCCCAGATCCGAAGCCCCTGACTCCCAAACTGATGTCGTGCATCTTCGATAGTACCGATTTGACACCATACCCCGGATGGGTATAATTGCATCGAGTTCTGAATACCTATACCGGGTATCGGATAGGAGGGATCCATATGTGGACGTTTCGAGGCGAACTTCACTGTCTCGCCTGTGGACGCTACCTCGGCGACTTCGAGTCGCACCCAGAACGGCACGGCAAAGACGACCTGCATGTCGTGGAGCCGAAGTTTGGCCCACTCCAGGATCATGCGGTCAAAACGGTCCGTGGTTGGCAGTGCTCTCGATGTGGCGGGCGCGTACTGACTGAATTGCACGAGCGCGTGGCGGCCTAGGCCGCCACGCTTTCTTATGTTGCATATCTACCCGCCTGCGGCGGCCTGACTTACTGACAACGCCCCACTATTAGTTATGTCCTGCAATGTGGCCAGTACCGCCGCTCCGTGGCCTTCCGCTTTCGCCCGCTTCCACACTTTGAGTAGCTTGCCGTCGGGTCCAACGATGAACGTCGATCGGGTCATCCCAATTGAACGGCGGCCGTAGAGCGCCTTCTCACCCCATGCCCCGAACATCGAGGAAACCTTCGCCCCTTCATCCACGAGTAGAGGGAACGACAGTCCGTGCTTCTCCCGGAACTTGCGATGTGACTCTGCGTCGTCGGTCGAAACGCCCAGGATGACAGCGCCCATGGCGCGGATCTGCGGCTCGGCGTCCCTGAACGAACACGCTTCCTTCGTACATCCTGGCGTGTCGTCCTTCGGATAGAAGTACAGGACGACAACCTGGCCCTTGTACTGTTGTAGCCGATGGAGTTCGCCATCCTGATCCCGAAGCGAAAAGCCGGGTGCCTCATCCCCTATAGCGAGGGTGATAGCCACTGCAACTACTCGTTCGGGAATGCGACCAACGATGTGGTCGACTGGATGCCCTCAACTGTGCGGATGCGGTCGGAAAGGATAGGGGGGATGTCCGTCAGAGCGTCCGTCACGAGCTCGACGACGATATCGTAGGGCCCCATCACCTCGTGCACTGATTGCACGTTCGGGATGTCCGCCAGCGCCTCCACGACTGATCGAGTCGCCCCCGGGTCCGTCACAATAAGCACGTAAGCTTTGACCATTACATCCTCCGTGCTCCGGCGCTCGCTTCTCCGCAAGGCAGTGTTATCATAAACGGCGCACGCTCATGCGCGACATGTTGAACGTAATCTCCTGCACGTCCGATACTTGCAGGGTTGAAGGGGAGCATTGCAGAGCTTCCGCGTGCGGGCCCCAGGTTCATCGCGCTCGCGGCCATCAGGCCGCTTCGCTTGTGCTGACCTGGGGCTACTACAGCGGTTTCCGAAGTGCCAGGTGGGCGCTGCGGGTAGTCAGTGAAAGTCAGAGCGAACATATGGGTACAGACCTCGTTGTCCGGTTCGCCGGAGAAGGTGGACAGGGACAGGTAACGGCTGCCGAGGGCCTCGCTCAGGCCGCGACACGCGTTGGATATCACGTACAAACGTTCGCGACGTATCCCTCACAGATCGAGGGAGGCCCTGTCTGGGCACAGACCCGCGTCTCCACAAACGAGATCCTCACCCAGGGCGACCAACTCGATGTCCTCGTCGCATTGAATCGCCAAGCGTATGAGACGCACATCGGCGACCTCCGCGAGGGCGGCGTCCTGATATACAACTCCCGTGACTTCGATACCGAACCGCCCGGCAGCGTAATTGGCCTGGACGCCGAGAGTCTGGCGCGCGAAACGGGCAACCCGCGTGCCGCGAACATCATCATGATCGGTGCCGTTGCCCAGCTCGCGTCTATGCCCGCCCAGTACTTTCAGGACTGGGTCAAGGATCGATTCACCCGCGGTCGTCCAAACGACCAGGAGATCATCGGCGGCAACATCAAGGCGCTTGATGTCGGTATCGCCGCGGCACAGGCCAGCGGCTACGGGGTAGAAGCGCTGGACGTTCCCCCGACGCCGGACGGCCAGCGGATCCTGGTCAATGGCAATAGTTTTCTCTCACTCGGAGCGATCGCCGCTGGCCTCGAGACCTTCTACGGCTATCCGATCTCACCTGCCACGACCATTTTGGTGTACATGGAGACGAATTTGAACGGGCCCGACAAGTTCGTTGGGCAGGCAAGCTCAGAGATCGAATCCATCGCCGCCATCATCGGTTCGGGCTACGCCGGCAAGAAGTCCATGACTTCGACGGCTGGCCCTGGCTTCAGCCTCATGGGAGAAGGCCTCGGTCTGGCCTGGATGGCGGAGATCCCCTGCGTAGTTGTAGATGTCCAGCGCGGCGGGCCGGCCACTGGGTTGCCAACCAAGACAGAGCAATCTGACCTCATTGCGTGCATGAATCCCGGCCATGGAGACATGCGGCTTCCCGTCATCGCTCCGGGTTCGGTAGCGGAGTGTTTCCAGGCAGGCGTTGACGCGCTGAACTGGGCCGAGCGATATCAGGGCCCAGTCGTCCTGCTCACCGAGATGTCCATCGCCGAACGCAACGAGGATGTCCACCGGCCAGACCTGAGCGCCGTCAAGATCGAAAAGCGCGTTGTCTCAGACGGATCGATGGGCAACCGCCGCTACGAAGGGCGAGAGCTCAGTCCGTTCCCGATCCCCGGTGGGCCAGGAGCCTACGTCGCCAACGCGAGTGAGCACGATGAGCAGGGCGACACTACTCACCAGCCTCAAGTACACGTCGATATGACCGAGCGCCGGTTCAGCAAACTGAAGCTGCTCGAAGATGGCATCTTCGAGGCCGAACACACCGAGTGCAGCGTGGTAATCATGCCCTGGGGTGGGTCGAAGGGCCCCGCTCGTGCAGCGTTCAACCGCCTGCGCGAGGCCGGCGAGCACATCGGCTGGTACTACACGATGTACCTCAACCCTCTTCCACCGGTATTGCTGCAGGAGTTGCGGAAGAAGGACTTGGTCATTGTCCCGGAACTGAACTATCTGGGTCAGTTTTCCGGCATCCTCCGCTCCTTAGGCGTCAAGGCGGTCTCGGTAACGCAGTACACCGGACTGCCATTCAAAGAGCAGTTCCTTGTTGAGAGCGTCCAAGAACACTTGCAGGGCTTAAGCGGAAGGTTGGCTCCTGTATGAGCAAGCGCAACCCCGAGTACGACTTCAAGTGGTGTCCCGGCTGCGGTGACTTCGGCGTTGTACGCTCGATCGAGCTGGCACTCGCCGAGCGTGTAAACCGCCTCAAGGAGCCGATTGAAAACTCGGTGATCGTCGCCGGCATTGGCTGTTCGGGTAACCTCGTGCACCTCCAGGAGGGGCCGCAGCCGTACGGCATTCACGGCATCCACGGTCGCACGCTTCCGATCGCCTACGGCATCAAGTCGTCTCGGCCGGAGCTGAACGTACTGGTGGTCGCCGGCGACGGCGATTTCCTCAGCATCGGCGCTGAGCACATCGGTCCGCAGGCAAAGCGGAACCTCGATGTGACCGTCGTGGTGATGGACAATGGCATCTACGGCCTGACCAAAGGCCAGGCCTCACCTACTACCGCTTTCGGTGAAATCACGCCGACTACACCGTACGGAAAGCTCGAAGAGGCCCTCCGCCCACTGGATCTGTACCTGTCGCTGGGAGTTTCGTTTGTCGCGAGCGCAGTCTCCTCGAAGCCCAAGGAACTCGCTGGCTACATTACGCAGGCGATGGAACACCCTGGTTTCGCCATCGTACACGTGCAGTCACCCTGCACGACGTACAACGACACCTACGAGGCGCTGAAGGGCAACCCCGACAAAGGTATCGAACCGGCAGCATACCCTGTCCCCGACACGCACAACGCGACCAACCACGACGCCGCAGCCGCGCTCGTCAGGGGCAAGGGCATCCCCATTGGCGTCGTCTATCGGAATCCTGACAGCAAACCGCTGCAGGACCGGCTCACCGAAGCGCGAGAGCGCGTGAAGGTGCGGACGCGCGATGTGGACCAATTGCTGACCGGGCTCCAGATATAGGTCAAAATTATCGATATCTGAGACGCACCTGCTATCGGACAGTGAGGGCAGCCGATCGGCTGCCCTCACTGTACTGAGGACAGCATCGATACGTGATACATGAACTAGCAGGCGAACAACGACACGTCACGGTGCAAGGTGTACGGCTTCGCTTTGCTGCTGCCCACATGGCCACGCTAGGCGACGAACTCGAACCGCTACACGGTCACAACTACGAGGTCCGCTGTCGTGTCGAGGGGGGCCTGACCGACGATCGATGGGTCATCGACTTCAGCGTCCTCAAGCGGATCGTGAGAGAAGCGTGTGAGCAGCTTGACCACCGATTCCTGCTGCAACGCGAGTCAAAGTTGCTCCTTATCGAAGAAGGTCTGGACAGTTGGACCGTCCGCTTTCTGCAACGCATATACACCTTCCCTCGTTCCGATGTCGCGGTGCTCCCGATCGAGAACACGACAGCCGAACTCCTGGCTCAATGGCTGTGGGAACGTGTCGCGGCGGCAACCGCTGGCGATGAGCACATGAATCTCCGTCAATTGGCCGTAGACGTCGAGGAGATGCCGGGGCAATGGGGCAGTTACGCGCGGGGCCTCCCCGTACGTTGACACGATTCACCGCCTTAGGATCAGACAAACGGGCCGAGGAGTCGAGGGATGCAGATTAACTGGGAAGAAGCAATCAACCAGATCTTCGCCGATCATCTTGTTTGTCCTCGCTGTGGGCAGGGCTTCGAGACGCTCGTTGTCGGATATTCGCGCAAGCCATCGCTCAACGCCTACGCTCCGCGGCATCGCAATTGCCCGCGAGGCGAGGAGTGCGAAGCGCGCAAGCTGATCACGCTCTGCACCGACTGCGCGCGCATAGAGCGCCTTCGGGGGGGGCCAGTGGACGCTTCTCAGGCGCTCGAGACCTACATGCTCGACTGCCGGCGGGACCTTGAGGAGTCCTTGGATTACCTCGCTGAGTACTGGCGCGACGACGTTGAACTGACCGACGAAGACCTCGACCGCTCACTTGAGGACGTCGACCCGGACGCATTCCGAGAGGAAAGCGAGTGGCGACGACGGCTCGAAGAGGAATACCTCATGTATCACCATGAGTTTCGGGAGCGCCATCGGCGCATCCCTTCGCCTGGCTGGCGGTCAGAATACGTGGAGGAGATCCGCGACCTGGGCTACGACACGCTGCTCGGCGACTGACGCGACCCGCGACTGACGAACAAGGCCCAAGGGGGGAGCCCCAGAGACACACGCGTTGACTCAGAGAGGCTGGCGAGGCGCACAGTGGCCGTCTGTGCTGTGCCCTGATCTCCCTACGCCTGCCCGCCTCCGATGGCTGGCAGGATTTGCACCTCAGCTTCGTCCGGCACAACTGCCATCAAGCCAGTGGTTGCGATCTCGCCGTTAATCGCGAGAGCAAGACCTGGACGGACGCGGTCGTTCTCCACAATCAATTCTTTCATCCCGGGGTACCTCCGCTCGAGATCGTCGACGACCTGACGCAGCGTCCTCCCCTCCGCTGACACGCGATCACGTTCGTCAGTCAGGGTGCGCATCAGCGACGGAATGAACACCAGTACCATTTGAGTTCAATCCACTCCACGGCGAGGGCCGCACGCCACGAGGGGCATAGCGATCTAGCTATGCCCCTCGTGAGAAGTTGCTGAAAGAGATCCTCGCCACTACGCCTCTGGGGGAAGCAGTTCCTCCAGAAGGACACGTGGCGAGGCGGGCAACTTCCGCATCCGCGCCCCAGTCGCGTGGTAGATCGCGTTCGCGACCGCGGCCAGCGGCGGGACGATCGGCACTTCGCCAACGCCACGGACTCCGTATGGGTGGCCAGGGTTTGGCACCTCAACGAGGATCGTGTCGATCATCGGAAGATCCAGTGCCGTCGGCATGCGGTAGTCGAGCAAGCTCGAGTTACGCATGACGCCGTTCTCGTCGTAGAAGTACTCCTCCGTCAGCGCCATGCCGATGCCCTGTGAGGCGCCGCCCTGGATCTGCCCCTCAACGTACGAGGGGTGAACTGCTGTCCCAACATCCTGGATGGCCGTGTAACGGATGATCTGAACCTTCCCGGTGTCAGGGTCAACCTCGACATCGGCAATATGAGCCGCGAATGCCGGTCCGACAGTCATGGGATTCACGTCCGCATGACCCTGAACCATCCCACCGGTATGGGGCAATTGCGCGGCCAGTTCTTTGAACGTCATCCGCTTGTCGTCAGGCCCGACGACCGCGCCATCCTCGTATCGGACGTGCTCACGGTCGACTTCCCAGATCTTCGCGGCGCGCTCTTCGAGCTGCTGGCGGATGTCCATCGCCGCCTCGTACACGGCCCAGCCGCCCGCGAAGGCAGTGCGGCTACCGCCTGTCACCTGCGTGTAACCGATTGAGTCAGTGTCGACGACATGCGGCTTTACGTCCTCGTACGGGATACCGAGCGTCTCAGCGAGCTGCATAGCGTGCGCAGCCCGCGATCCGCCAATGTCGGTAGCCCCGGTGACCAAAGCGACGATTCCGTCGGCGTTGACCGACGCGTACGCGCTGGACTCCATGCCTGCGTTAAACCAGAACCCCATGGCCACACCGCGGCCGCGATTCTCGCCTTCCAACTCGGACTTGTAGTGCGGGCTGTTCTTGACGGCTTCCATCACTGCCACATTGCCAATGACACCAAAGGTAGCGCCGTCTGGCCGTCGCGTGCCTTCGACGGCGGCGTTCTTCAGTCGAAGGTCCATTGGATCCATGTCGAGTTGTTCTGCGATCTCGTCGATGACAGATTCCACACAGAACTCCGCGGCGGGAGCTCCCGGGGCCCGGTAAGCGGCGACCTTGGGCCGGTTGACCACCACATCGAAGCCTTCGACGAACGCGTTCGCGATGTCGTAAGGACCGAGGGCACACATCGCGCCGGCGCCCACAGGCGAACCCGGGAACGCACCAGCCTCGAAAGCGAGGTGTACCTCCGCAGCGGTCAACGTGCCGTCGCTTTTCGCGCCGATCTTGGCTCGGCTATAGGTGCCCGACGTCGGCCCCGTCGCCTCCAGGACTTCCTCACGCGTCATCCACATCTTGACCGGCTGCCCGGTCTTCTTCGACAGGAATGCAGCGTAGGGCTCCAGGTACACCGGGATCTTGCCACCGAAGCCGCCACCGATCTCCATCGGTACGACTTTGATCTTCGATGCAGGGTGCTTCAGGACCAGGGCCGCCATTGTCCGGACTGAGAACGTCCCCTGCGTGCTCGTCCAAATCGTGATGTCGTCATCGGTTTTGTTCCAGAGCACCGTGGTGTTGTGTGGTTCGATGTAACCCTGGTGCGCCATCGAAGTCTCGAACTCGCGCTCGATCACGATGTCGGCTTCCGCGAATCCGGCTTCGATGTCGCCCTTGCTGAACTCGATACGGGACGCGATGTTCGACGGCCGCTTTCCCGTGTCCTCAGCCGTGAGCCCGCCCGTAAGCGCAGCTCCATGAAGGAGCGGTGCGGACTCGAGCATCGCATCGCGGACATTCATGACGGGCGGCAGGATCTCGTACTCCACCTCGATCAGGTTCATCGCGTCTTCGGCGATGTGAGGGTCCGTCGCGGCTACGGCCGCGATGGCGTGTCCGCGATAGAGGACCTTATCCTCGGCGCAGATGTTGTCGACCAACCACTTGAGGTTAATCGGAGCGCCTTCACCGGCGCTGATGAACCCAGAGGGAGCCTCTGGGAAGTCAGCACGCGTCACCACCGCTTTCACGCCTGGCAGCGCCAGCGCTTTCGAGACGTCGATTTTCTTAATGAGAGCATGAGCGTGTGGGCTGCGTTTCATGCGTGCGTACAGCATGCCGGGCAGCTTGATGTCTGACCCATAGGCGGCCCGTCCGGTGACCTTGTCCACGCCGTCCGGCCGGACCGGACGAGTACCAACTACCTTGTAGGGCTCTGTTGCGACCATCCAGGCGACTCCTATCGTCAACGAGCGCGACCGGCGCGCTCCATTGTGCGCATTCTACAAGACGCAGTATCCCCTCGAAAAGGAGCCTGTGACTGCGTTTATCTGGATAGACGGCTACGCCGGCCTCTCGGCAGCGTGCTGTACCGCACGGATGATCTTGTCGTATCCGGTGCACCGGCACAGGTTCCCCGCCAGCCAGTACCGTATCTCGTGCTCGGTCGGATGCGGGTTGTACTCGAGCAGCGCCGTCGAGGCGAGAAGAAAGCCTGGTGTGCAGATGCCACACTGGAGTGCCGCGTCCTCCAGGAATGTCTGCTGCAGGTCGGTAAGCTCACCGTCCTTCGACAGACCTTCCACAGTCGTGATCGCGGATCCTTCGACTTCTGCCGCCATCACGATGCACGAGTTGACCAGGCGGCCGTCCATGATTACGGCGCACGCGCCGCAGTTGCCGTTGTTGCAGCCTTCTTTGACGCCGGTCAGCCCAATGCGTTCCCGAAGCGCCTCAAGCAAGCTGTCTCGCTCATCGGCGAGGAACTCCATCGGCTCGCCGTTGATTGTCGTATTGATCACGATCCGATTGCTCATGGCTTAGTGCTCCAACGTTTCGCCACGGGCCCGGCGGGCGGCGTCGCGGATAGTGCGCTCTGTGAGCACATAGGAGAGATGCTTGCGCTGGCGGATCGAGCCACGCATGTCGTCAATCGGCGTTGCCGCCTGACGACATGCGTCCGCGGCGGCAGCGATCGTCTCGTCCGTCAGCGGTTTGCCGACGAGCGCGTTGCCGGCGGCGGCCACAAACAACGGCGTCGCCGCGACTGCCCCGATAGCGATGCGAGCCGCCGCGACCGTGTCGCCATCGAAGCGCAGATTGGTTGCCGCGTTCACGACGGCGATATCCATCTCGTTCCGAGGGATGAAGCGCAGGAAGCGGGCCCCGCTGTTCGGCTGTGGCGCCGGGAAATGCAGTGAGACGAGGATTTCTCCGGGCTCCAACACGTTCCTACCTGGACCGGTACAGAAGTCCTCGACGGCAACTCGGCGCTCACCGTTGGGCCCCACAATGCGCGCGGTCCCTTCGAGCACGATCAACGATGGGATGCTATCGGCGGCGGGGCCGGAGTTGCACAGATTGCCGCCCAAGCTCGCGCGCCCTTGAACAGCCGTCCCGCCGATCAGCGACGCGGAGTCGACCAGACAGGGGTACAACCGCTGGATCGTCTCATCGCGATAAATCTGGTAACACGGCGTCGCGGAGCCGAGAGTGAGACCTTCGCTCGCGTCGAATCGGATGCCTATGATCTCAGGGATCGCCTTGATGTCCACAAACATACTGGTGTCTCGCCGGCGTTCCCGCGCCATCACGATGATGTCGGTGCCGCCGGCAAGGACGCGAGCCGTTGGCCCATTGTCCTTCAGTAACTGCACCGCTTCCTGGATGGTGGTGGGCCGACGGTATGTCACGTCCTGCAAATCGCCCTCTCCTCCTCGTGCTATACGACCCCAGCGGGCCGCGCAGCAGCATACAACGAATACCCGTAAGTGTGAGTACGACGCTCGTAGTCTGCCACGTCTGTCGCGCGCATGCTACGTCTGTACGATCTATCCGCGGTCTGACTGTACGGCGCTCCCCTCGGAACGTACGATGGAGCTTCCGAGAAGGGACCGCGTCGAGTGAGCGACAAGCAACAATTAAGATTCGCCCTCGCCGCGCTGGCGGCCGGTGTCGCATGGGGGTTCTTGCGACACCGCGGGAGCAATCACTCTACGTTGCTGTCGCTGCTGCAAGGCCTGGAATGGTTCGTCGCCTACGGCGGAGCGGTCGCCGTCATCACCAGGATGCGACAGGGACTCGAAGGCGACGAATCCGAACCTGCTGAACGCATCACTCACTTCCGCCAGGTGGTCACAGAGCACACCGGTACTGAAGGCTAGGCGCATGCCTGCCACAATCATGGTGCTGTACGACAGCCAGACTGGCCTTGTGCGCGAATTGGCCCAGGCCATCTCTGAAGGCGTCTCGTCCATCGAGGGTACGATCCTGTGGGAGCGGACGGTCGACGATGCCGACCCCCGCGAGTTGCTGGACATCGATGCGCTCATCCTCGGTTCACCGAACTGGACGGGCGTGACTGGCAAGCTGAAGGCATGGATGGATGAGACCGGCGACCTCTGGGAGACCGGCGAACTTGCCGACAAACCAGGCGCCGCGTTCACGGCGGGCTGGTCACCGCATGGAGGCATCGAGGCTACGTTGCTACAGCTGTTCCACATGCTCGCCGGTCACGGGATGATCTTCGTCGGCCTTCCGTGGTCGGAGCGGATGCGGCGTTCCGGCTCCTACTACGGCGCCACCGCCCATGGAGGCATTACAGACGACGACCGTGAGCAGGGGCGCGAACTCGGGCGGCGGGTGGCAGCGCTCGCGGTACGATTAAACCGATGACCACTAACACGACCGTTACATCGCTCAGAGAGCAAGCTGGCGAAGCAAGTCAAGCGCTCATCGCGGCGTCGCCATGGGAGCCGCTCGCTGGGCGGCTGTTGCTGCTGTGCGCCCGTCCACCCACGGTCGATTGGGCCGACGCCTACGGCGTCCCCACATTGTGGGCCATCCTCGACACACCGGAGGCACGGGCGCTCCCGGTCGAGCTGCGTACCCCGCTGCTCCGCGACGGTTCCACCCTGGAACGCATTCCTGCCAGCGCTGACAGGCCGCCAATACAGATGGCCGTATTCACCTCGGAAGGTATCGGACGACTCATCGAGGGCGTCACAAGGCGGTCCCTGGAGATACGCTGGACAGCACGCCATGCCGCTCCACTGCACGATCCGCTGCATCGATTCGAGATGCTGGCTGCCGCTGCCGCCCGCCTGCCTGCCGACGCGATCGAGCGGGTAGTGCGACCGCTCTATATACAGGCGGCGCAGGCACTCGACGCCCTGACTACGGCGCCACTCGCGGAGCGCCCCGACACTGCCTTAATCCTGGCCGGTGAGGCCGCAGCGGCAACATGCAGGCTTGCCTGCATTCTGGAAGAAGGGTCGCATCCGCCTGCGGAATGGCTCGCGCCTGCCGCCCGCGAGACGCGCCTCGGGAAGCGTATCGCATCCTGGCTCGACGACCTCGCGCCTGCCGTCGGCGGCGATGAGCGCGCGGCGCGGTGGATCCGTGACGGCGGTCCCGGCGTCCTTCGAGAGGCCGCGGCGGCCCTCCGAGCGGAGTTCGCCGGCCGCGACTGGTTCAACGACCCGCTGGCGCAGACGATTCGCCCCGCGCGATAACAGGCCCGTGGACGCAGCCGATATCGCCTGGCTTCGAAGCCCCGGAGGCTCGGCTGCCGCTGCCGAGGCCGCCACCCTGCTCTCGGCAGGGAGCGAACTGACTGCTCTGCGCCGTCTGGGCCACACGTACACCCCACAGCAAGCGCGTGCGGCGGTCTCGCTCGCGCTCGGGCGGCGCGCCGCCGCCACAAAGTTCGAAGATGCCGACCGGCTGTTCTGCGACCGCGAAGCAGCCGAGCAGGCTGGCCACGAGTTGGTGGCGTGCCACATCGCTGCTCGCTTCGCTGGAATGCACAATGTCGCTGACCTCGGTTGCGGCATGGGCGGCGACGCGATGGCCATCACCGAGCACGCGCGGGTGCTTGCGATTGACCGCGACCCCGCGCGCCTTGCGATGCTGGCCGCGAACGCCGAGGTGCGCGGGGTCAGCACAAATGTAGCGTTGTTGGAAGCCGACCTTGCGCACTGGTCACTGCCCTCGGACATCGACGCACTCTGGGCTGACCCGGCACGGCGCGATGCAAACGGCCGACGGCTCGGCCCCGAGTCGTGGTCCCCGCCGCTCAGCCGAGTACTGGAACTTGCATCGGATGTCAGCGCGGCGGGAATCAAGCTCGCGCCCGGCATCGACCTTTCGTTGCTCCCGGCAGATGCCGAAGTCGAATTCGTCTCTCTCCGGCGGGACATGAAGGCTGCGGTGCTATGGACGGGTAGCCTCGTTCGAGCGCGGCGCACGGCGACCGTGCTGCATGCGGGTGTCACTCTGCAGGGCGATCCCGACGAGCAGTCCACGCGCCTCGGCGAGCCAGGACGCTACCTGTATGACCCCGACCCCGCTATCGGCCGGGCGGGCCTCGTCGAGACACTCGCCGCCGAGCTCGGGGCGTGGAAGCTCGACGAGCGCATCGCCTACCTCACCTCGTACGAGGCGTCCGACTCCCCATTCGCGCGGCGGCTGCGCGTGCACTCGTGGTGTTCGTTCTCAGAGAGACGACTCGTCCAGACGCTGCGTGAAGCCGGCTTCGCCCGGGTCGAGGTCACACGGCGTGGTTCCCCTGTAGAAACGAATGCCCTCGAACGCCGGTTGAATGCGACGCTCCGCTCCGTGAACAGCACTGCCGCGACGGCCATCGTCGTCTTGACGCGGTACCGTGGCGCGCACATCGCGCTGATCTGTGAGCGTGAGACGACAGATTAGATTAGACGGCGGGGATGACCCCGGCCTCCACCCCCAGCAATTCAAACGCCAGCCGCCGCCGCAGAGCGTCGATGCCCCACCCCCGCAACGCCGATACAAGCAGCGCGCCGGATCCCGGAGCGGGGCTGACCAGCGGGACGAGCGACAGATCCTCTTCGCGTTCGACCGACCGGCCGTCCTCGCACGTCAGACCGTCGGCCTTGTTGAGCACCGTCAGCATCGGCTTCTCCGACAGCCCAAGGCGGTCCAGCGTCTCCATCACGGTCGTCCACTGCGCATCAAGCGCTGGCGAAGTGGCGTCCACCACGTGCAGCAAGAGGTCGGCGCTGTCCAATTCCTCGAGCGTCGCGCGAAACGCCGAGATGAGCTGTGTGGGAAGCTTCTGGATAAACCCCACCGTGTCGGTGAGCAGAATTATCTCGCCGCCCGGCAACCCCATGCGCCGCGTGAGCGGATCGAGCGTCGCGAACAATGTGTCCGCCGCGAGGACATCTGCCCCCGCAAGCGCACGCATCAGCGAGGACTTACCGGCGTTTGTATACCCGACCAGCGCGGCCACCGGCACCCCCTCGCGGAGGCGGCGGCGACGGTGCAGGGCACGCTGACGGCGGACCGCCTCGATCTCCCGTTTCAACCGCGCGATGCGCTGTCCGATCAAACGGCGGTCTGTTTCCAACTGCGTCTCACCGGGACCTCGGAGGCCGACAGCGCCTTCCATCCGTTCGAGGTGCTGCCACTGTCCGCGCAGCCTCGGCAGCAGGTATTCGTGCTGCGCGAGTTCCACCTGAAGCGCGGCCTCGCGTGTGCGCGCGCGGCTCGCGAAGATGTCGAGGATCAATGCGCTCCGGTCGAGCACCTTAACGGACAGTGCCGACTCCAACCGGAGCTGCTGCGCCGGTGAGAGCTGCTCGTCGAACACGACGAGGCTATACCCGGTCGCTTCGCGCGCCTCCCGTATCTCGTCGACCTTCCCAGACCCAACATATGTTGCTGGATCTGGATGCGGGCGACGCTGCATGGTCTGGCCCACGACGATCGCGCCCGCGGTGCGCACGAGTCGCGCCAATTCACGCAACGACTCCTCCGCCGTCATCAGCCCGTTCTGCCCATGGTCGAGTCCGACGAGGAATGCGCGCTCCTGGACCGGAGCGGTGGCGTGCGGATCCCGGCTGTGCCCGTCGGAGCCGCTGTGCGTTTGGGAATAGGGTCGTCGTCTGGGGATGCGTTACTCCTCGGTATGAATGATTCTCAATAGATCCTAGCGCATCAACAACTACTTCGAGAGCACTTGCCCGCGGCGGGCAAAAACGGAGAGCCGCCGCAGCCCCTCCTCGACACGTTCGTCCGGCAACGTGAGTGAGAGGCGGATGTACCCCTCCCCGGCCGCTCCATAGCTCACACCCGGCGTCACGACCACTCCGGTCGCATCGATGAGCCGTCCCGCGTAGTCGGCCGAGGAGCGCTCGCCCTCCGGCAAGCGCGCCCAGACGTACAACGACGCTCTAGGCGGCTCGACTCGCAACCCGAGTTCGCGCAACACCTCGACTACCCGGTCGCGTCGCCGGCAGTAAATATCGTTATGTGAAGTAATCGCGTCCGAAGGGCCATCGAGAGCGGTAATCGCCATCTGTTGCACGGCCTGCGGCACACCGCTGTCGAGATTCGACTTCACGCGCCTCAGCGCGTCCACCAGCGTCGCATTCCCCACAGCCATGCCGATGCGCCAGCCGGTCATGTTGAACGACTTCGACAGCGAGTTGAACTCGATGGCGACATCCGTCGCGCCATCCACTTCGAGGATGGACGGCGCGACGTACCCGTCGTAGGTGACCTCCGAGTATGCGAGGTCGTGCGCGATGACTATGTCGTGCTCGCGTGCCCAGGCAACCGCGCGACCGAAGAACCCGGCATCCGCGATAGCGCCGGTCGGATTGTTCGGGTAATTCAGCCAGAGAATCTTCGCTCGGCGGGCGGTCTCCTGCGGGATGTCATCGAGCCGAGGCAGCCAGCCGTCTTCTTCGCGCAGCGGGACTTTCACCGACTCGCCGCCACAGAACATCGTGCCGATCTCGTACACGGGATACCCGGGGTCGGTCATAAGCACGATGTCGCCCGGGTCGACCAGGCACAATGGGAGGTGGCCGATCCCCTCCTTCGACCCGATTAGCGACACCACCTCGCGCTCTGGATCGAGCGTCACGCCGTGCCGCCGTGCGTACCACCGTGTGACCGCCTGCCTGAACTCAGGCAACCCCTCGGTCTCAGGGTAGCGGTGGTTGACCGGCTCGTCCGCCGCGCGCTTCAGGCTATCGAGGATGTAGTCAGGCGTCGGCAGGTCGGGATCGCCGATGCCGAAGGAGATGACATCGACGCCGGCCGCGCGCTTCTCGGCAATCAGCTCGGAGATGCGCGCGAATAGGTACGGTGGGAGTTGCTCGACGCGCCGCGCGAGTTTCATGCGACCTCCAGGATTAAGGAACATATCTGAGACGAGGGCGCCGGAGGCTATCGCCACTCCCCGAAGCGCACCTTCATGCCTTCCACGTGGCGCTGCTTGCGGCGGGCCGCGTTCGCCTTCTCGTCAAGCAACCGGCGAAACTCAGTCCCGCTTCGGCCTGGCCGGAAGCCAACGGCACGAGCCGTCTCGATCGAGTGCGGGATGTCCGGCCGCGCGAGCACGGCGAGCTGGCGACTACCGCTTGCGGCGAGCTGATAGGCGGCCGTCTGGACGATGACCCGGCCCAATCCGCGTCCGCGCGCCTCGGGCGCGACGGCAGCGGAGAGGATGCGGCCGATTCCGTCTTCAGGCTCCGCATTCACGGCGTAGGCGACGACCGTCCCGTCTTCTTCGAGCACGCCCGACCACAGCGCGCCATCAAGGCGCGTGCGCATGACCTCGGGACTGTCGGAATACTCGTCATAGGCCTCTGACTCAATCTCAAGGATTCGAGGCGCGTCTTTCGCGGCCGCCTTCCGGATAACGATACCGGCTGGCGCTTCGGGAGGCAGCACGTCGGAGGGCTCGCGGTGTTCCATATCAATCCATTCCGCGAACGGGAGAAAGTCGGCCTCGTCCAGCATGTGGTCAATCCACTCGCGCACTGGGAATGAGACAAGGTCGAGGCGCAGGTACGGCACCTGATACCGCCTCAGTTTCGGCTTGAGGGCCGCCCACATCGGATTGAAGGCAGCCTTCATGATTTCGTTCGAATCGAACGCAAACATGAGATGCAACTGCCCGTCGCGCAACACGAACGCCATCTCCCCGCCGTCGACCTCGACGGCTTCTGTGTCATCGAGATCCAGCAGGCGCTCCCACTCGCGGGGTTTGATCGGGACGTTGCGCACAGCCGTCCGTGCCTCCAGGACTCGCCGTTCCCCTGTCACAGTGCCCCCTCCCAAACCGACTCGAACACCTTCACGGCTGGCCCCTCAAGATACACGTCGTCGTTGCCATCCCAATCGATATGGAGCGGCCCACCCGGCAGCTGCACCTCCACCGAATCGCCGACTTGGCCATGCAAGTGTGCCGCCACGACAGCTGCCCCTGCGCCAGTGCCGCAGGCGAGCGTCGGCCCGGCGCCACGCTCCCACACGCGCATCTCCAGATGCCCGCGGTCGAGCACGCGCACCACCTCGAAGTTTGTGCGATGCGCGAACAGCGGGTCACGCTCTACGGCTGGCCCGATGCGCTCGAGCGGGAATTCATTCGGCGAGCCATCGAGGAACGTTACCGCGTGTGGGTTGCCCATGGACACGAGCGTAAGCAGCAGCGGTTCCCCGGCGGCGGTGAGCGGGAGGTCGAGCACAGGTGGCGCCATCTCCACGAGCGCACCAATGTCCTGCGGCCGCAAATGCGGCCTGCCCAGGCTCACGCGCACGGTCTCAACGAGGCCGGACTTGCCGAAGGTTGCACGCGCTTCGAGGACGCCCGCACTCGTGTCCACGTTGAGCACGCCATCGCGGGACTCCACTGCGCCGCGGTCGAAGACATACTTCACGAAGCAGCGAATGCCGTTGCCGCACATCTCCGCCTCAGAGCCGTCCGGGTTGAAGATGCGCATTCCGCGGTCTGCACGGTCAGAGGGCAGGACGAAGATCAGTCCATCGGCGCCCACGCCGAAGTGGCGATCGCAGACGCGCCTCGCGAGCTCCGGCCACGCCGGGTCGTCGGCCTGATCCGACTCCGCAAGCACGAAGTCGTTCCCCGTGCCATGCATCTTCCAGAACGGAAAGCTATTCATCGGATCATCGTACGCGCGGACGGGCAGCCGCCTCAACAGCACGCACCGCACCTTCGAGATCAGCACCGTCTATCCACTCGATCCGTGGGTCGTCTCTTCGGAACCATGTTGCCTGCATCCGGATTAACCGATGCGTCGCGATCTTCGTGCGCGCGATGGCTGTTTCGACGCTCCATTCGCCTCTCACGACGCGCGCCGCCTCCGCATAGCCGATAGTCTGGAAGGAGGGCAAGCTGGCCGGATACCGCTCGAGCAGGTCGCGTGTCTCAGTCACAAGCCCTTGAGCGTACATTCGCTCGACGCGCTCGTCCGCGCGTGCATGCAGCACTTCGCGACTCCATTGGACACCGATCACTGGCGAGGTGAAATCGGGCGCCAGTGGCTGTACCGGCGCTGGCCCGCCAGCGAGTGCCACCTCGATCGCTCGGACGAGCCGCCGCGGATTGTGCCTGTCCACACGTGTCGCTGCCTCAGGATCGAGGACCATGAGCCGTCCGTAGAGCGCCTGCGCGCCGTGTCTGGCAGCTTCCGCCTCCAACTCGGCACGAAGCGCGTGGTCGGGCGGGACTGTCGGCGGCTGCCAGCCTTCGAGGAGCGCCCAGACGTATTGCCCGGTGCCACCGACCAGTAGCGGCATCTTCCCGCGCGACCAGATATCGTCCAGCGCCTCGCGGGCACGAGCCAGAAAGTCTGCCAGCGACCAGGGCGCATCGATCGGCACGACTCCGATGAGATGGTGCCGCACGGCGGCCAACTCTTGGTCAGTCGGCGCGGCGGTACCGATGCGCATCTCCGCGCGGATCTGCCGCGAGTCGACCGAGACGACCTCGACAGGGAGCCGTTGGGCGACAGATATGGCCGTGGCTGTCTTCCCAGACGCGGTCGCACCGACCAGAGCCACAAGATGACGAGGCACAGGTGTCTCGCTCACGGACCTATCGCGATAGCGACCGCGCGACAGACGGCAGCGAAGGAATCGGCCTTGAGCGATGCGCCACCGACCAGCAGGCCGTCGATATCGGGCTGCCGGGTCAGCGATTCGGCATTCTCCGCATTCACGGAACCGCCGTACTGGATCCGGCACACCGTTGCGGTGTCCTCGCCGAAGCGTTCGGCAACGATGCGACGGACGTCCGCACATGCGAGCTGCGCCGTCTCCGGCGTGGCCGTGAGCCCAGTGCCGATTGCCCACACGGGCTCATAGGCGATCACGAAGCCCTCCGGCAGCCGCTCGATGTCCTCGAAAGCGGCCAGCAACTGCCGCCGCAGTACTTCCGGCGTCCGCCCAGCTTCACGCTCCTCTTGCAGTTCACCCACCGCGAGGATCGGTTTCATATCCAAGCCGAGAACCGCCTGGAGCTTCCGCGCCGTGTCCTGTTCGCTTTCGCCGAACAGGACACGGCGCTCGGAGTGGCCGATGATGACGTAGTCGACCATACCCGCGAGCATCGCGGCGCCCACCTCGCCGGTGAACGCGCCGTGAGGTTCCCAATGGACGTTCTGCGCCCCGACGCGCAGCGTGCTCCCCTTGAGCAGGTCGGCCGCATCGCTGAGCCAGGGCATCGGCGGGCACACGACGACATCGACGCCCTGCAGCCGGTCGAGCTCGCTGCGGAGATCTGTGAGCAGTTCTCGGGCAGCGCTCCGCCCAAGGTGCATCTTCCAGTTACCCGCGACAATCGGACGCCGGGCGGACGGCACCTCAGGCGCCGTACTTCGTGAGACGTCCCGCGTGAGCGAAGGCAAGCGGGAGCGCCTCCTTTGCGGGGAATGTGCCCAGGCCTCCCCGCACGCATTCACCCTCGTTGAAGCGGTTCGCCTCGTCCACGCGGACATGGTCGCCGCGGATGAGGAACGGCACCGGATGCCACGAGTGTGCCGCCATCATCGACGGCGTGGAGTGGTCGCCGGTAACCACGATGACGTTTGGCCCTAGTCCGACAAGCGATGGCACGCAGGCATCGAAGTCCCGAATTGCCTGCTGTTTTCGAGCAAAATCCCCGTCCTCGCCTGCCGAGTCGGTGTACTTGTAGTGCAAGAAGAAGAAGTCGTAGTCGTCCCAATGGCGACGCAGTGCGTCGGTCTGCGACTCGAGGTTCGCCCCGGCATCGAGGACGTCCATGCCCACAAGCCGCGCCAGTCCTCGATACATTGGGTACACAGCGACGGCGGCGGCCCGCAGCTTCCAGAGCTCAGGCATCTGCGGCAGGTCAGGCCGCTTTGCCCAGCCTCGCAGGGTGAGTCCGTTTGCCTGGTCGCGGCTCGCGAGTATCTGCTGCGCGTCCGCGACGAACTGATTGACCAGCTCGGCGGTACGGTACGCCTCCGACCCCTTCGCCTCCGCACGTAACGGCCGCACGCCTTCGCGCTGTGGGTCGGTTTCCGTGAGACCGTCGCTCAATCCTTCGCCGCGCAGGACCAGCACAAATCGATGCTCGCGCACGGGCCGCACGAACACCTGCACTCCGGGGAGCGAGATCTGAGACTCCAGTTGCGCGCAGATATCGGCGGTCACCTCGGTCGCCACGCGTCCGGCGCGGCGGTCGACGATCAGTCCGTCACCGTCCACGGTGCAGAGATTGCCGCGCGCCGCGAGGTCGTCCGGCCCAAGCGCGAAGTCGATGCCGGTCGCTTCCAGGACGCCGCGGCCTACCTCGAAATGCAACGGGTCGTACCCGAAGAGCGCCAGATGCCCCGGCCCCGAGCCGGGCGTGATGCCGTAGCCAACCGGCAACGTCTGTCCGACGGTGCCTTCCTCGGCCAGCCGGTCGAGGTGCATCGCATGCGCTTCTTCGAGCTCCGTGCGCCCACGGGGGCCCGGTAGGCCACCGAGTCCGTCGAGGACGCACAGTAATACTTTTGTGTTCCCTGGAATAGAGAGCCGCCGGATCAGGTCGATGTCCATACGGCTATGCTAACGGGCCGCCCTCGTCAGGGTCACGCGCCCAGCAGCGCCTCCACCGCTGGCAACGGCTTTCCTTGCAGCATCGCCAGTGAAGCTCCGCCTCCCGTGGAGACGTGCGAGATCCGGTCAGCAACGTTCGCGCGCCGCAAGACGGCGATCGTTTCGCCGCCGCCAACGACAGTCGTCGCCGACCGCAGTTCTCCGAGGATCCGCGCCACCGCAAGCGATCCTCGGTCGAACGGTTCGCGCTCGAACAGCCCCATCGGGCCGTTCCACACGACCGTCCTTGTCTTTTGCAGGGCGGTCGCGAAAGACTGCACCGTACCGGGGCCGATGTCGAGAATGCGCCAGTTCACCGGCACCTGTGCGACAGACACTGTCCGGACGTTCCCTGCCTCAGCACTGCCGAACGCGACCACCACATCGGAAGGCAGCACGATTTCGATGCCTCCCCGATGCTCGGCGAGCGCCATGATGTACCGTGCCCCGGGCAGCCCGTCATTCTCGACCAAGGAGTCCGCGACTTCAATGCCGCGCGCCTTCAGGAAAGTGTTTGCGATCGCACCACCAATGCAAATGACGTCCGCGCACTTCGTGAGGTTCTCGAGGATGGCAATCTTGTCGGATACCTTCGAACCGCCCAGCACGATGCCGAATGGCCGTTCCGGGCTGTCCGTGACCTTCGTCAAATAGTCCACTTCCCGCTCGAGCAGCAGTCCAGCGACGGACGGAAGATACTTCGTCACCCCTACCGTGGATGCATGCGCCCGGTGTGCCGTCCCGAACGCGTCGTTGACGAACACATCTCCAAGGCGGGCGAGCTGCCGCGCAAATTCGTCGTTGTTCGCCTCCTCCTCGGGATGGAAGCGAACGTTTTCGAGCAACAGGATGTCACCCGGACGCAACGCCGCCGCCTGCGCTTCGACCTCGGGGCCGACGCAGTCCTGAGCCATTCGGACGGGGACGCCGAGCAATGCGGTCAAGTGCGCACCAACCGCCGCGTTCCGCAACGACTCGTCGACGCCGCCTCGAGGCCGGCCGCGATGCGAGCAGATCACGATGCATGCGCCCGCCTTCCGTAGCTCATGGATGGTGGGCAGCGACTCCCGCAAGCGCATATCGTCGACCACTCGCCCGTTTTCGACCTGGACGTTGTAGTCGACGCGTAGCAGCACGCGCTGGTTCTTGAGATCGATGTCGCGGATGGTCTTCTTCTTCATCCTGCTCTCCCGGCTTGCGCGTTCGCGATTGTTTGGCTGTCCCGCGACGCAACACAGGTTCTGGGTTCATGCCAGATTGTGGGGTCTACGTCCACCATCACCTACCTCGTCCGTCCTGCCGCAACGCCCGCGAACTCAGCGCACAGATGGAGGGCTTCATCGTCGAGACCGGCCCCTTCCATAGCCGCGAGCGCCAATTCGATCTGTTGCGCAATGAATCGCTCCGTCGCTTCGCGACCGCCCGACTCCTCCACGAGCCTCGTCAGGCGCACGATGTCCTCATCGGACGCATCGGCATAGGCCAGCGTGAACGAGGCTCCGGCGTCCCCCGAGGCCTCGTAGGCAGCTATGACCGGATAGGTCATCTTTCGTGAACGGAGATCGTCGCCCACCGGCTTACCCGTAACCGCTGGCTCACCCCAAATCCCAAGGATGTCATCCACCGCCTGGAATGCGAGGCCCATGTGATAACCGAATCTCCGGAATGCCGCCACCGTTTCGCCCGGGGCACCGCCCAAGAGCGCCCCGATCGCGAAAGGCGCCGAGAACATCGCCGCTGTCTTGCCAGACGTCATCGCTAGATACCCGTCGCGCGTCACCGAAATTCGCGTCTCATACGAGATATCGAGGTATTGCCCTTCGACCAGGCGCATACATGCTTCGTCGAGCTCCCTCATCGACTCGACCACGCGCCGCTCCTCGATCCCGGTTTCGAACAGCCGATGCATCGCCAGTCGCGCGAGGGCGAATAGGCCGTCGCCAGTGTTAATAGCCTGGGCGACACCGGCAAACGTCCACAGCGTCGGCCGGCCATGCCGGCGCTCGCTGCTATCTTCCACATCGTCGTGCAGCAACGAGAAATTATGTACCAGCTCCACGGCTGCCGCCGCTGGCACAGCCGCTTCCGCTGAGCCGCCCACGAGTTCGGTCGCTAGCAATAGTGCGCCGGGACGAAGCAGTTTGCCTGAAACCGCCCGGGTCTCCAGGCCATCACGGTCCTCCCAGCCGAGGTGATAGCGCATCCACGCGAACAGCTCCGCCGGGTCGTCTCCGACAATCGTCCGCATCTCATCGGCAACCAGCGGCCGGTACCGCTCAAGACGGCGGAGGAGTAGTCCGTTCATGCCGGCTCCAGTCGCAGTACATGCTCGATGTGCCGTCCAACGGCTTCACGAGAGTACAGGAGCGGCCGGTAGCGACCTGAACGGAACTCCGTGACGCAGTCGCCGTAGCGTGGATGCCCGGGGATACCCGAGCTGCCAGTGGACAATTGGAACACCGAGCGGTCGAAGTCTGCCAGGTCAATGACCTGCCGGTATCCGGGCAGGATACTCGCCGCATCCGGGCCTCGAAACACGCTGTAGGCGGACTGCAGCACGGTGTTGCCGTCGCCCGGGAATGGGTATGGGCCGCGCGAGAACCAGCGGCCCAGCCCCGGTACGGCAACCATCGCGTGTGGGAGCCGCCAGCGGTGGAGTGCCCCCCATTGCCATTGCCAGGGAATTGGGCCAAGGTCGCCGCGCAACGTCTGCAACGCTCGTTGCACTGCGGCACGCAGCGTCCGGTCGCGATCGGCAATGTCCGCAAACCACAGCGGCCCGCCCGTCTCGAGGGCGCGGAGCACGGCCCCTTGCAGCCGGTACGAGAATGAGCCGCCGCCGATCACCCCCAGTCCGCTGCCCAGCACCGTTGGCGCCTCACTGCCGGCCAGCCGTATAGCCAGGCTCCGCGCAATCTCTCGATAGACCGTAGAAACGATCGCGGCCCCTGGGCTGTCAGCCTCCAGCTTGCCGTCCCAGGCCAGAAGCAATGCCCTGATCTCGCCGTCCTCGACCACGTTCGCAGCGTCGAGGAGATCATTCAGTCGTACCAACGCGGCTGAATACGTGTCGATCTGCATCGCCTGGAATGACTCCAGCGAGTGGCGGGGCTGCGATCTGAGGATCTCTACAATGCGCTCCACTCGCCAGGGCTCGCACCATTCGTCCCCCAGCTCATATGGCCCGCCTGGCGCATTATTCGCGTTCGCTACGAGTCCATCCGCCGGGTCGAGGCGGTGGGGCATTTCTTCGAGCGGCCGGAAGGAGGACGGCCCTGGCGAGCGGGCACCGTCTTGAGGGAATAGTCCCTCGCCATGCTCTCGAAGCGGGATATTTCCCGACATCCGATAGCCAATACGGCCGTCGCGGCACGCAAAGACGTAGTTGAAGGGCACTCCGGGGCGCCGGCCAACTGCGTCATCAAATTCCTCGACGGTCGTCGCGCGACAGAGGTCGAGCACGGGAGCGAGCGGATCGCCCGGTTCGAGCGCGGTGGACCGCAGCGCTATGGCTCGGGTCTCACCTCGGATGGCCGGACCGATGACAGGGCCGTGCCGCGTCTCCAGCACGCATTCTTCGATCGTCTCGCCCCACCGCACCTCGATCCGCTCAATGCGCGTCCGTCCCGTCGCCCAACCGTCGGGCGCGAGATAGCGTGTTGGATCCTTCGGGTCGACGGTCTCGATGTAGCAGTCGCTCACGTCCGCGAGGCCCGCCGTGATGCCCCATGCCAGGTCGCGGCTATGACCCATGGTGATCGCCGGGATACCAGCAACGCCCGCGCCGATGACATCGAATCGCCCGCCGACGACATGTGAGACGTGAAGCAGGCCGGGCATGCGCGAGTCGAGGTGCGGGTCGCTGGCCAGTAATGGCGCTCCGGTAGTCGTACGGTCAGCGGTCACCGCCCAGGCGTTCGAGGCAAAGCCGCTTCCGAGTCCCGCTTCAAGCGCGGCCTGGTACGAGCGCAGGACGCGCTCCGCGGCTGGGGCAGGCGGCTTCCCGGTCGTCGTATAGGCATCGACGGGATATGAAGGGTCGACGGCAGCAGCGCGCTCCGGCCCCAGCGCGACAAGCAAGCGCTCGCGGAGCAGCTCGGTATCCCAGTTCGACGCAAACGAGAACAGCACGAACCGGCCGAGGAGCATCGAATGTTCAGGATGCCATGGCTCAGGAGCGATGCCGAGGAATGCGTATTCCGGCGGCAGTGCCGGGAGCGTACGAATCGCTTCATTGACCCCGCGGGCATATGCCGCCAGCAACTCACGCTCTTCGTCCCCCGTGGCGGCAAGGTCTCGCCCGGCGATGTCGACCAATCCGAGCCTTCGCATGAAACGGTCAGCTTCAAGCGCGGTCGCTCCCGCCCACTCTGATACACGCCCTGCGGCGGCGCGGCGCATCGAGTCCATCTGGAACAGCCGATCCTGAGCATGGACGAACCCTTGCCCAAAGAATGCATCCTGTTCAGAGTCAGCAAAAATGTGCGGGACACCATAACGGTCGCGGAGTACATCAACAGATTTATCGAGATAGTGGACGGCGATCCGGCCGTCGACGACTGGATGCGCGCTTCGTTTGAGTGTGACGTACGAGGCACGAGCCGCCCCCGGCAGCAGTTGCGCGCCTCGGTGCACCCACGACCAGCCCGCGACCAACGTCTCAGTCCGGGCGGTCGGCTGCGTTGATCTTGTCAACGCGCCGCTGGTGACGTCCGCCCTCGAAGGTCGCCTCCCGGAACGCCTGCAGCACTTCCGAGGCGGCACCTCGTCCGATCGCCCAAGAGCCCATGCAGAGCACGTTGGCGTCCGTGTGTTGCCGCGCGCGCTTCGCCGAGAACACGTCGTGACACAGCGCAGCACGGACGCCATGCACCTTGTTCGCCACAATCGAGGGACCAACGCCGTTGGAGCAGATCAGCAGGCCGAAGTCGTGTTCGCCTCGCGCGACGGCCTGAGCGAGCGGGAATGCCACGTCTGGGTAGTCCATCGATGCCTCGGAGTGGGTGCCGAAATCCACCACCTCGTCGCCCAACGCTTCGAGTTCCTGGCGGAGGATCTCCTTCAACGCAAAGCCAGCGTGATCCGCGCCGATAGCGATACGCATAGTCAGTACCTTCACAACCTCATTGCGGACTATGGCTCGATCCTACACGAAGTAACCGTTTGCGCCTCGGCACTGCGTCGAGAGGTATATTCGCTTGAAGCGCGCGGCGACCAGAGACACGCCCTCATACCCGTGCTACTGCATCGGCGCGCTGAGCGTATCGCTATTCAGGTCAGTGTCGATGCCCGCCGCCTATCGCCACTGCTCGCCTCCTCGCGCTGTCCTACACAAGTCCGAGTTGTGCGGCGGTCAACGATCCCTCACGCAACACCTTCGGGGGGGCACACGTCAGGTCGACCACCGTCGAGGCTACACCTCGTCGTTCGCCGCCATCGAGCACATG
>CAYGHU010000007.1:0-24121 GCA_964349785.1 uncultured Dehalococcoidaceae bacterium
CATCTCGCCTTGTCGCGGAGTCGTCCTCGTGTAGCGCCGGACGTTATCAGGCGGTAGATCGGGTGTCAACGAAGAGCGCTTCCACTGAAGCGCTGCTTCACAAGCTCAGCGCGAGGCGTGCGTTTGACTGGCATCTCGCCGGAGCGCTACGCTCAAGATCCTCGGGCGCAAGCCCATCAGGGGCGGTTAGCTCAGTTGGTTAGAGCGCTGCGTTGACATCGCAGAGGTCACTGGTTCGAATCCAGTATCGCCCACCAGCCTTCTGCCTCTTCAAGCTCTCCAAGTGAGTGAGCTCAGGAACGCACAACACGTTCGCTTCGGTGCCCACCTCCTGCATGGCATATGTGCCCAACCCGCTGATACGATGAGCCAACAGGCGCCGCCAGGCGCGACACTACGAACGTCGATGAGGGCACCGCTCCGCCGTCGTACTGGCTGACAGAGAACCGGGACCGTTGGCTGCAAGCCCCGGAGCCTGAGCGGCAGAGACACCACCTCGGAGTCCGCGGGCGAACCCGCGGCGGCTGGCCTCGTTACCGGCCACGATGAGCCTCGGCGCGCTCGGCGTGTCGAGGGAAATCGGGGTGGAACCACGTGAGGCACGCCTCCCGTCCCTGACCGGACGGCGGCGTGCCTTCTTATTGGCGGAGTTCGAGGAGCGGACAATGAGCGAAGAGCAGCGGTTCGAGGGACTTCCAGCGGACGAGCGACTGTTCCGCCAGCGCCACTCAGCGGCGCACGTGCTGGCGGAAGCGGTACTGGAGATGTTCCCGGAAGCGAAGTATGCGATCGGGCCGCCGATCGAACACGGCTTCTACTACGACTTCGACCTGCCACGGCCACTCACACCTGACGACCTTGAGACGCTTGAGCAGCGGATGCATATTTCGGTCGAGCGAGATCTTCCCATCGTTGGAGAGCAGATCCCGAAGGACGAGGCGCGCCGCATCTTCGCCAGTCAGCCGTACAAGCTCGAACTGATCGACGACATCGAAGACCCAACCGTCGGCTACTTCCGCCACGGTGAGTTCCAGGATCTCTGCCGAGGAGGGCATACCGAGCGCACGGGCCAGCTCGGCGCATTCAAATTGACGCACGTCGCGGGGGCTTACTGGCGCGGCGACGAGCACCGGCCGATGCTGCAACGCATCTATGGCGCGCTGTTCCCAACGCCAGAGGAGCTGCATGCCTACCTTGCCGCGCGCGAGGAGGCGGAGCGGCGGGATCACCGGCGGCTGGGGCGGGAGATGGATCTCTTCGCCTCGAACGACCTAGTCGGCCAAGGGCTGCCCTTCATGCTCCCAAAAGGCGCGACGGTCCGGCGCCTACTCGAACGCTATATCGTTGATCTCGAGTTAGCAGCCGGGTACCAGCATGTCTACTCACCCGTACTGGGGAAGGTAGACCTGTATCAGACGTCGGGGCACTGGGAGCACTATCAGGAGAACATGTTCCCGCCGATGGCACTGGAGCACGAGCAACTCGTGCTCCGGCCGATGAACTGCCCGCACCACATCCTCATCTACCAGCACGGGCTGCACAGCTACCGGGAGCTTCCGATCCGCATCGCGGAGGTCGGGACGATGTATCGGTACGAGCGATCTGGCGTCGTTGGCGGCCTGAGCCGTGTGCGCGCGATGGCGCTCAATGACGCGCACATCTTCCTCCGGCCTGACCAGATCAAGCAGGAGTTCGCTGCCGTGATGCGGCTGGTCGAGCGCGTCTACTCCGACCTCGGCATCACCGACTATAGGTATCGGCTGTCGTTGCGGGATCCGGCGGATACCGAGAAGTACGTGCAGAACGACGCGATGTGGGAACTGGGCGAGCGCGTCCTCCGTGAGGCGCTGCAAGAACTCGACCTGCCCTACTACGAAGGCCCGGGCGAGGCGGCGTTCTACGGCCCAAAAGTCGACATCCAGATTCGCGACCCGCTCGGCCGCGAGGAGACGTTGTCCACGATCCAAGTGGACTTCCACCTCCCAGAGCAATTCGGCCTGCGGTATATCGGCGAGGACGGCCATGAGCATCGGCCCGTCATCCTGCATCGAGGCGTCATCGGTACGTTAGAGCGGATGATCGCCTACCTCATCGAGCTATATGAGGGCCGGTTCCCGCTCTGGCTCGCCCCTGTACAGGCCGTCGTCATCCCGATCGCGGATCGTCACCTCGACTACGCGCGAGAGGTCGAGGCGGCGCTGCGCAACACGGGACTGCGCGCGGAGGTCGATGCAGGGCCCGACCGGATGGGCGCGAAGATCAGGCAGGCTCAGCTACAGAAAATCCCCTACATGCTCGTGGTTGGCGATCGCGAGGCTGAAGCTCACGCCGTCGGCGTGCGGACGCGAAGCGGCGGCGACCTCGGAGCCATGCCCCTTGAGGGGCTCGTCGCGCGGCTCGTCCAGGAGCGGGACGCGCGGGTGATCGACTAGCACGCAGACCACTGAGAGCGGCTACGGGTAGCGTACCTCGATGCTGTCGAGTGCCACCACCTGTCCGTCACGCGGGCTGGTGAAGTAGGCGATGATGCGGCCCGGCGAGTTCGAGGGCTGACCGGAAGGCACCGCGAGCGTGAGCTGCCACGACCCCGGCATGCCGGCGTCTGGCGAGGTGTACGTCAGCGCCTGCTGCACCAGCGTCGCGTTGTTTTCGTCGCGCAGCGCGATCACGACGTTGTTCTCGAACGAGCCACCGGCGTAGCCACTCAGCTGCACCGATGACCCCAGAGTGATGCCGCTGATGGGCACCTGGATGCACACGAACGGCCCGGTCACGATCTGACCCCACGGGTAGCCGGCGGCGCACGAACTGGAGTATCCAGCAGGCGCTGGCGGAGCGGTCGGCGTGTTAGTTGCTGTTGCTGTCGGGGAGATTGTTGCCGTCGATGTCGCAGTCGACGTGCTTGTGCTGGTCGGCGTGATTGAGGCAGTCGCATGCGGCGTCACCGTCGGTGTGAGGAGAGTCTCCTCGTCGTCATCGCACGCAATAACGAACACAGCAAGGACGAACAGGAGCGCCAGAGAGACGAAGTGCCGGGTGTGCATGTCATGTACAACGCGAAACGCGCTCCAAGGTTCCTCACGGTTGCCGCACTCGCGCGGACGTGCGAGGCTACGGCCACTCTCGAATCTGCGACAGCTGGGGGGCACCCGCGTGTTCAAGCGCGTGTTAATCGCGAATCGTGGCGAGATCGCCTTGCGCGTACAGCGCACCTGCCGGGAGCTCGGTATCGAGACCGTGGCAGTCTATTCCGAGCCGGACCGCAATGCACTGCACGTGCGACAGGCGGATCACGCCGTATGCATCGGGCCCGGCCCGTCGGTGGAGTCCTACCTCGTGATCGAGAAGATCATCGAGGCGGCGAAGCAGACAGGGGCCGAAGCGATCCATCCCGGCTACGGCTTCCTCTCGGAGAACCCTCGCTTCGTCGACGCTTGCGAGACGGCCGGGATCACGTTCATCGGGCCGCCTGCTTCGGCGATGCGAGCCCTGGGCGACAAGGTGTCCGCCCGCAAGCTGATGGAGGCGGCCGGCGTCCCGGTCGTACCAGGGGCAAACGACATTAGCGCGGCCGACTTCGAGACCGCGAAACGCGAGGCGGCACGCATCGGCTTCCCGCTCATGGTAAAGGCCGCCGCAGGCGGCGGCGGGCGCGGCATCCGGATCGTCGAACGGCCCGAGGAACTCGAGAACGCGATGCGTGCCTCGGGAGCCGAGGCAGCCTCGTCGTTCGGCGATGCCACCATCTTCCTCGAACGGTACGTGACTGAAGCGCGCCACATCGAGGTCCAGATGATGGCCGACGCGCACGGGAACGTGCGCGCATACGGCGAGCGTGAGTGCTCCGTGCAGCGGCGGCATCAGAAGCTCGTCGAGGAAGCGCCGTCGGTCGCGGTCACCCCGGAGCTACGCCGGGAGATGTGCGACGCGGCGGTCGCGGCGGCGAAGAGCTGCGGCTACCAGAACGCCGGTACGGTGGAGTTTCTGCTCGACGGCAGCGGCGAGTTCTACTTCCTCGAGGTCAACGCGCGATTACAGGTCGAGCACCCGGTCACCGAACTCGTCTACGGCGTGGACCTAGTCAAGCAACAGCTCGATGTCGCATCCGGGCAGCCGTTGCCGCCCCTCAACAAGCCGCTGGAGCCGAACGGCTGGGCGATCGAATGTCGCATCAACGGCGAGAACCCATACATGAACTTCATGCCGAGTCTCGGCTTGGTCGAGCGCGTCGAGGCGCCGCTCGGTCCTGGGACGCGGTTCGATTCGATGTTGTTCGACGGGCTCGACGTGCCCGTGTACTACGATTCGATGCTCGGCAAGCTCATCGTCTGGGCGGAGAACCGGCCACTCGCCATCAAACGCATGCGTCGAGCGCTGAGCGACCTGCTGATCGCAGGCATAGATACCAATGTCCCGTTCCATCTCGCTCTGCTCGACAACGAGGACTTCCAGGCTGGGCGCATCCACACAGGCTGGCTCGAAAGCTCGTTCACCATGCCATCGTTACCCGAAGACGACCCGCGCGAGTTCACCGCGGTGATCGCTGCCGCCCTCGCGTCCGGCATGATCGCTACCTCAGCGCCAGCGGGCGGCACGAGCACGAGCGCCAGCCGCTGGTTGCGCACGGGACGGACGAATGCAATGCAGCAACGGACCGCTGCGGGAAGGGGGCGCGGATGGCAACGCGGCACCGTCTCCTCGTAGACGGAAACGAGCGCACGGTCGTCGTCGAGACAGGCGACCTCGTCACCGTTACGGTCGGCGAGGGAGAGCCGGTCGAGGTGGACGTCACCACCTCTGGCGTGCCGGGCTTGTTCTCCCTCGTGATCGACGGAAAGCCACGGCAAGCGTACGTCTCGCGCCGGGGTGCCGGGTTTGAGATCACCGTCAATGGACGGCGATTCCTCGTAGGTCCGGCAACCGCTGGCGGCCGGCAGCGCGGCCCCCTGGGCGCAAAGGACCGCATCGGCGAAGTGACCGCACCCCTGGCGGGCGTCGTCGTGAACGTGCCGGTGTCTGTCGGTGACCGGGTCGAGGCGGGCCAGACGCTGCTCGTCATCGAGGCGATGAAGATGCAGAACGAGATACAGGCGCCGCACGACGGCACGGTGAAAGCGATCCACTGCGAGCAGGGCGGGCGCGTCGAACAAGGGGCTTTGATCCTCGAATACGACCCCGACGGAGCGGAGCCGGGCTAAATACCTTCGCGTACGCGCAGCCGCGTTGTAGGCAGAGATCGCGCGATGCTAGAATCTTTTCCTTGACGGTGCCGCGCGGCGCCGCGTTGTTCATGGAGGCATACGTCTATCGCTAAGGAACTGCGGATCAATGAGCGCATCCTCACGCCACGCGTCAGGTTGATCCGGGACGAGGAGCAGTTGGGCATCGTCCGGACAGACGACGCGCTGCGGATGGCGGAGGAAGCTGGCCTGGACCTCGTAGAGGTAGCGCCCACGGCGGACCCACCGGTCTGCCGGATTATGGATTACGGCAAGTTCAAGTACGAGCAGTCAAAGCGCGAAAAGGAGTCCCGCAAGGGTTCCAAACACTCCGAGTTGCGCGAGGTGCGCATGCGGGTGAAGATCGATGAGCACGACATCGACTTCAAGGCGCGCACCGCTCGCAAGCTGCTTGCCGAAGGCGACAAGGTCAAAGTGTCCGTGATGTTCCGTGCGCGGGAGATCACGCACCCGGAGATCGGCCGGGAGCTCCTCGACCGCTTCTACGAAAAGATACGCGACGTGTCGTCGTTGGAGCGGTCACCAACGATGGAGGGGCGCATGATGTCCATCGTCGTGACACCGGGAGTAAAGCGGGAACGGCAACCAGTTGCCACCTCCCGCTCAGACCGGCCTTCGGAGGTGCAGTCTATGGAGACCGCCCCTTCGGAAGCCGGAGCCACAGCTGTTTAGGGGCAGCTCACCATGCCGAAGATGAAGACCCATAAGGGCGCGGCCAAGCGCATCAAGATCACCGGCACCGGCCGCGTGCTCATGATGTCGCATCACCGCAACAACAAACGGATGAAGAAGTCTCGCGAGAAGATATACGCGCTCCGAGGCATGGAGCCGGTACACCCGACACACCAAAAGCGCGTCCGTCGGCTGCTGCCCTACGCGCGGATAAGTTAGGAAATAAGTCATGGCCCGAGCCAGGAGTCGCGTCGCCGCGCATGCCCGCCACAAGAAAGTACTCGAGCTGGCCCGAGGCCATCGAGGTAAGCGGCACACGAACTACAAGGTCGCGCACGAATCCGTCATGCATGCGCTTCGGTACGCGACCGAGCATCGCCGCGACCGCAAGGGGGACTTCCGCCGCCTGTGGATCGTCCGCATCAACGCGGCAGCCAGGTTGCATGGACTGTCTTACGGGCGATTCATCGACGGCCTGAACAAGGCCGGCGTCCAGCTCGACCGCAAGACGCTGGCGGATCTCGCCGTACGAGAGCCGGAAACCTTTGGCCGGGTAGTGGCGCAGGCAAAAGCCGCACTTACTTAGGCCCTCTACATGATCGACGACAGAAGGCGGCCCGGAGGCCGCCTTCTGTCATGGCATCTGCATGCAAGCGCCTTGTGCTATAGGTGGTACGGGCGGCTCAAGTCCGTTGAGTGGCTCCAAACGCTCGCTCCAGCCGCCCTAGAATGCGTGACTGCTCGCGGTTGGCATCCTCAGTCGTGAGCGTGCGGTCTGCGGCCTGATAGCGGATCGCGAAGGCAATCGACTTCTTCCCCGCAGGCAGCTGCTCCCCTCGATAGATATCGAACACCCGGGCGTTCGCCACGAGCTTCGACGCCTCGATAGCTGCCTGGAGCACGCCCCCGGAGACGCCTTCGTCCACGACGACGGCGAGGTCTTGCTCAACCGCGGGAAACCGTGGCGGCGAGGCCGCTTTGAAACGCACCGGGACGTGCGGCTGCAGGAGCATCAGGTCGAGCTCGAACAGCATGACCGGCGCCGCAATGTCGAATGCATCGAGGGTATGCGGGTGCACCTCGCCGAGCAGGCCAACCTCCCACCCATCGAGGCGCAAGTGCGCGACACGGCCAGGCAATAGACCGAACTCTTCGTCGGTCGCGACGTATTCGGCGCTCACCCCTATCTCGGCGAGCGCCGCATCCAGGATGCCCCGGGTGTCGAAGAAGTCGAGGCGCCGCTCTGTCGGACTCCCCCAGCGGTCGAGGTCGAGGCCAGTGACGGCGCCCACGATTTGCTCACGCTCGTCGGGCAGCGGATTGCCTCCCGCCTCGTCACGAGGGATATACGCACGGCCAGCCTCGAAAATTGCGATTTGCTCGGCGCCGGCGCGAATGTTGCGCGCAACTGTTTCGAGGACGGAGTGGCGCAACGTCGGCCGAAGGGATTCATGCTCAGAAGAGAGCGTGTTCAGGAGCTTGAACGGTGGCTTTTGACCGAGCATCCCGGCCGGCATCACCCGGCGCAACACGTCATCCGTCGTCAGCGAGTAGGTGATGACCTCCTGGAGCCCCGCAGCCGCAAACGCGTCGCATAGCCGTTCACGGAGCTCGATGAGCTCCTGAGGCTCGTGATGGGGGATTTCGCCCGCAAGCAGGCTGGCCGGAAGACGGTCGTAACCAGCGACACGGAGGACTTCCTCCGCTACATCGTCGGGAATGGCGATATCGGCGCGCCACCACGGAGGTCGCACCTCGAAACGGTCACCCGTGACGTTGACCTCGAAACCCAACGCCCAGAGACCGGTCTCGACCTCAGGCGCCGGCACCGAGAAGCCGAGGACTGTATCGAGCCGCTGACGGGCAAGCGTGACCGTAGCGGCGACGTGAGGACGGGGATACACGTCGATCATCCCCTGTCGCGCCACACCGCCACAGACCTCAATCAAGAGCTTCGTGGCGCGGCGTGACGCATGAAACGACAGCTCGGGCGACAGGCCGCGCTCGAAGCGCGAAGAGGCCTCGCTGCGCAAGTGGAGGCGGGTCGAGGTGCGGCGGATGCTTGCCGGGTCGAAGCGTGCGGCCTCAAGCAGGACGGTCGTCGTGTCCCGGGTCACCTCGGTCGCCTCGCCACCCATGACGCCGGCGAGCGCGATCGGCCCGCTGTCATCGGCGATCAGCAGCGTATCCGAGGTGAGCTCCCGATCCTCGCCGTCCAAGGTGCGCAGCCGCTCACCGTCCATGGCTGGGCGGACGGCGACTTCGCCGCGTACCTTCGTAAGGTCGAATGCGTGCAGCGGCTGCCCGAGCTCCAGCATGACGTAATTGGTGACGTCCACCACGTTGTTGATGGGGCGCTGGCCCGCCGCACGCAGCCGCTCCTGCAACCACATGGGTGAAGGCCCGACGCTGACGCCCTCAATCACCGTGGCGATGTAGCGAGCGCATAAGCCCGGATCGTCAATACGCACACTCACCACATCCGCGACGGATTCACCGCTTTCGATATACGACTCATCGGGAGCGTGCCAACGCGCACCTGTGATCGCCGCGACCTCCCGCGCGATGCCGAGCATGCACATCGTGTCGGCGCGGTTGGGCCAAGTATGCACATCCAGCACAACATCACCTAAGTAGTCGGCGAGCGGCATCCCGACAGGCGCATCGGCGGGCAGTTCGATGATGCCCTCGTGTTGGTCGGACAGTCCCAACTCCCGTTCCGACAGCACCATGCCAGCGGACTCGACACCCCGGATTTTCGAGCGCTTGAGCGTAATGGCTTCACCGGAGTGACCGTCGTGCAGCCGAGCGCCCTCACGCGCAAACGCGACGCGTTGGCCCGTGGCCAGGTTGGGCGCGCCGCAGACCACCTGCTGCGGCTCCGTGCCGCCGTAGTCCACTGTAGCGAGGCGCAGACGGTCCGCCTGCGGGTGCGGCTCGACCGCGATGACGGCGCCTACGCGGATCAAGGCGCGATCCCAGTCGCCCACGCGATGGATACCTTCGACCTCAGACGACGCCATCGTCAGACGCGCAGCAAGATCCTCGACATCCAGGCCGGATGGCAGATCGACATACTCTCGGAGCCATTTGAGGGAGACAAGCATGATAGCTCACTCTAGCGCCTCGGTGAGTTTGGAGCAGGCCCCTACCCTGGCTTTCACGCGGGTAGCAGCGGACATCGCAGCCCTTCTGATGATAACAACCATTGCATTGTGCCGTTATAATGCTGTCGATTGCGGCGCTGGAGGGGCCAGATTCGCGACTCGCCCCAGTAGCAGGAAGCAGGAGGTGCCATGATGGCTATGCGGACGTGCTTCGTGACCGGGCAAGCCTTCGATGACGAAAAGACGGGATACAAGTGGAACCACGAGGGGACGTGGTACTACTTCTATGACATTGGGGCGCGAAGCAAGTTCATTGGCAACCCACAGAAGTTCATCGACGAGGCGGCTGCGAAGGCCTCCTGACCCACCCACCTCTGCCGGCAGTCATGAGATGCGGGAACCAGTCCGGTCTCCCGCATCCTCCGCTATTGCATCGCTTTCGCGCACCAACACAATCGTGAACGGCGTCTATGTCACGCGGCGCTACAATCGAAGCAGTTGAGGCAGGGATGCGATGACCATTGAAGTTCTGACCGATTACGAGGTCGTAGTCGGCCTTGAAGTGCACGTACAGCTCAAGACCCGGTCCAAGATGTTCTGCGGGTGCGCCAGCGATTACTTCGAGGCTGACCCGAATACTCGCGTGTGCTCGATCTGCCTCGGCATGCCGGGCATGCTCCCCGTCATCAACCGGACGGCGGTCGAGTACACGATCCTGACTGGCCTCGCGCTCGACTGCGCAGTCCCAAGACACTCGAAGTTCGACCGCAAGAACTACCCGTACCCCGACCTGGTGAAGGGGTACCAGATTTCGCAGTACGACCAGCCGCTGTGCGTCGGGGGCGGCCTCGACATCGAAGTCGACGGGGTGCCTCACCACGTACGGCTGGAGCGCATCCACCTCGAAGAGGACACCGCGCGCCTGCTGCATCGCGAGGAAGCGGACGGTGAGGGGTATTCGCTCCTCGACGTGAATCGCTCGGGCGTCCCACTGATGGAAATCGTGACGCGGCCGGACATCCGCTCGGCCGCACAGGCGGGGGCGTTCCTGCGCAAGCTCCGGCAAATGCTGCGCTACCTGGAAGTGTCGGACGCCGACATGGAGAAGGGTTCGTTCCGCTGCGACGCGAACGTCTCACTCAGACCGCGTGGCTCCGAGACGCTCGGCGCGAAGGTCGAAGTGAAGAACATGAACTCGTTTCGCGCAGTGCAACATGCTATCGAGTCGGAGATCGAACGGCAGACTGGCATCCTCAGAGCCGGCGGCTCGATTCAGCAAGAAACACGCGGCTATATCGATGCTACCGGGACGACGGTGACCCAGCGCTCGAAAGAAGACGCTCACGACTATCGATACTTCCCTGAGCCTGACTTGCCTCCTCTGGACATCTCACCCGGCCAGGTGGAAGCGCTACGCGCCCGGCTGCCGGAGATCCCCGACGCTCGCCGTCGCCGCTTCGAAGCGGAGTACGGGCTAACGACTTCGGAGGCGGCGCTACTGACCGAATCGCGGGCGGAGGCGGACGCCTACGAGGAGGCTGTGCGCTTCGCGCGAGAAAGTGGCGGCGATGCCGCTCGAGCGCGAGCCGTAGCGCACTGGTTTATCGGCGACCTCGCGCGGCTGCTGCACCAGGAAGGCGGCGCGGTCGAGCTATCAACGACTCCGCTCACGCCGGCCCATATCGCCGAGATCGTGACGCTCGTGGAGAATGGGACGGTCACCCTGACAACAGCAAAGGAAGTGCTCGAAATCGCCTTCGCGAGCGGGGCACGCCCGGCGGCCATCGTCGAAGAACAAGGGCTTGCCCAGGTACGGGACGAGGGCGAGATCGACCGCATCGCGCACGAAGTTGTCGAAGCAAACCCAAAGCCGGTCGCTGACTACAGAAGCGGTAAGGCGACGGCGCTGCAGTTTCTCGTTGGCCAGGTCATGAGGCGCACCCGTGGGCGTGCCGACGCAAACAGCGTGGCGGAAGTGCTTCGCAGGCACCTCGACAATGCCTAGTGCGAGGCCGAGGCTCGCAGACTCCCATCAGCGGCGGTTGACCAAACAGCAGACGAACGCGTATACCGTTGGACGGCGGGGCAGCGGTCGAGGCTGTCCATGAGTCGTTCCAACATCACCAAATGGCTGTATGTCGGCCTGCAGATCAAGCGCTGGTTGCTGGTGCTGCTCGTCGGCGTCGTGATCATGGCCCTGGGGTTCGCGTACCTGCTGCGCGAAGTCTACGTCTCGTACACCTTCCCCGCGTGGGTCGGGACGCTGACCCTGCAGTTCGTGCCTCGCTGGGTCAGGGGTCTATTGTTCATCGCCACCGCATCCGGGATCACCGTCTACGGCGCCTGGCGGCTCAATCGATCAATCGTCTCCGCAGTCCTGCCGGTAGAACGGCAGGCGCAGTTGGTCGACCAGATTTACGCGCAGCGCATGCAGGGGCGTGGACCGAAGATCGTCGCGATCGGTGGGGGCACCGGACTCTCGACAATGCTGCGCGGCCTCAAGCGCTACACCAGCAACCTCACCGCCGTCGTAACCGTGGCCGACGACGGCGGTTCGAGTGGCCTGCTGCGCCGGGACATGCACGTTATCCCGCCGGGCGACATCCGCAACTGCATCGCCGCCCTCGCCGATGCAGAACCGCTAGTGACCAAACTGTTCCAGTACCGCTTCGGAGCGAGCTCAGGAGATGGTATCGCCGGCCACTCGTTCGGCAACCTGTTCATCGTCGCGATGGCAGAGGTGACTGGGAATATGGAGGTCGCGATCCGCGAGACCTCTCGAGTGCTGGCTGTGCGCGGACAGATCCTCCCCTCGACCCTCGCCGATATCACGCTGAGCGCCGTCTTGACGGACGGGACCACGGTCAGAGGAGAGTCGAACATCCCCTACGCCTCGGCCCCGGTCGCGAGCGTCTTCATCGAGCCGGTGGCCCCGCCCGCAAATCCAGAAGTGGTCCGTGCGTTACTGGACGCTGACCTCATCGTGATCGGGCCGGGCTCGCTCTATACCTCAGTGCTTCCGAACCTCCTCGTGCGTGGCATCGCTGAGACCTTGGCCGCGTCGCGCGCACACAAGGTCTTCATCTCTAATGTCGCGACACAGCATGGCGAGACAGATGGGTACACCGCCGCAGACCATTACGCGGCCATTCGCCGTCACTTGAAGTCCGACAAGATCGCTGATGTCGTGCTCGCGAACAGCAACCTGCCAGCCGAGCCTCTGCCGGATGTATGGCAGTCAGTGCCAGTCATGGCCCCCGGCGATGCTGATTACGGAGGCGCCCGGCTCGTGCTCGCTGATCTCGTCGCTCCGGAGTACCGGTACCGGCACGATCCTGAGCGCCTGGCCGCAGCCGTGATGCGGCAATACTACGAACGCGACCTGCGGGTGCAGGCAGAGACGGAGACGGTTACTGCGGCCTCGATCCCATCCTGACCTTGCTCGCGAGGCGAGGCCCGGATAGCCTGTTTCAACCATGGAACTCAAAGACTTTCTCAGCCTCGCCCAGATCCTCGTCTCGACGGTGCTTATCATCCTGGTGCTGCTGCAAGTGAAAGGCACCGGCTTTGGCGCCGCCCTCGGTGGACAGGATTCTACGTTCCGCACCCGGCGAGGAATGCAACGCTCCCTGCATCGCATGACCATCGTGTTGGTGGCCGTATTCCTGCTATTCGCCGCCTGGAGCGTGGCGGCCTCATAGCCGCCTCCCGGCGGAGCGGCCGCTAAGACCATCGAGCACATGCGCGTCGTCTTCTTCGGCTCTCCCGACTACGCCCTGCCGACGCTGCGACTGCTCCTCGCCAGCTCCGATACCGAGGTCGTAGCGGTCGTCACGCAGCCCGACCGGCCCCGGGCTCGGTCGGGTGCTGCCGCACCAACCCCAGCGGCGCGGCTCGCCCGCGAGGCCGGAGTAGAGACACTCACTCCCGAACGCATCCAGCGCGATACGACCGAGCGTGTGATGGCCCTGCACCCCGACGTTGGAGTGCTTGCGGCGTCCGGCCACATCCTGCCAGCACACCTGCTGGCCGCGTTCCCGCACGGCGTACTCAATGTGCACGCCTCACTGCTGCCAAGGCATCGCGGCGCCTCACCTGTTGCCGCGGCAATCCTCGCCGGCGACCCCGAAACCGGTCCGTCTATCATGCTTGTAGTCAAGGAACTCGACGCCGGCCCGGTGCTCGGCAGCGTGACCACTCCAATCGGACCGTTCGATACGACGGGGACGCTGACCGAGCGCATCGCCGGCCTCGGGGCCCGATTGATGCTCGAACTGCTGCCTCAATGGGTGGCAGGTGAGGTCACTGCCGTCCCGCAGGACGAGTCGCTCGCAACATACGCGCCGCGACTCTCCAAGCAGGACGGAGTCCTCGACTGGTCGCAGCCTGCGGAGATGCTCTGGCGACGCGTACGCGCATTCCAGCCGTGGCCGCTGGCGACGACACGCTATCGAGGCGAGTCATTCGCCATACATGAAGCCTGGCCACTCAGCACCACTCTCGACGCGGCTCCAGGCACCGTGCTCCCTGGCGATGGTTCCGTCCTCACGTCACTGCTCCCAGTGCGTCAGACCCGCGCGGTCGTCGCATGCGGCGTGGGGACACTGGCGCTCTTGCGAGTCCAGCGCGCCGGGAAGCGCGCACTGGACATCGAGGAGTACCTGCGAGGCGATCCTGTCCTGCTCAGCGCGCGGCTCGGCGAGTCCGCCTGATAGACTCGATGTGTGCCTGAGCCAACGTCTCTCCCCATACGCCGACACCTCCTTGACCTCTCGCTAGACGACCTTGACCGGCTGTTCTCCGAATGGGGCGAGCCGCGCTACCGCGCCCGGCAGGTGGCGCACTGGGCGCTCAAGCGAGGCAGAACGTCGTTTAAGGAGATGAGCAATCTCCCAGGCCGTCTGCGAGAGCGGCTGGCGGTTGAGTTCACGCTCGCAGCACCTCCCGTGCTGGCGACGACCGTCGCGGACGACGGCTCGACGACAAAGACGCTATTGGATCTCGGAGGCGGAGTTGCCGTCGAGGTGGTGTGCATGGACTACGACTCAGAGGAACCGCACGAACGGGAGCGCACGACCGTCTGCGTCTCAACGCAGGCCGGCTGCGCGATGGCGTGCGTGTTCTGCGCCACTGGGCAGCAAGGATTCACTCGCAACCTGACGCCCGCAGAGATCGTCGCGCAGATCCTACACTTCAGCCGTGTGAGCCGGGTCACCAACGTCGTCTTTATGGGCATGGGTGAGCCACTGGCGAATACGGCCGCCACGCTCGCCGCGATTCGCTGGCTGATCCACCCCGACGGCCTCGATATGCGGGCACGAGGAATTACAGTCTCGACGGTAGGCCTGCGGGCCGGCATCCATCAGCTCGCCGCTGAAGGCCTACAGGTCGGCCTTACTATCTCGCTGCATGCGCCGGACGACGAGCTCCGCCGACAGCTTATTCCAACCTCGGTCGGCACGAACATCGACGACCTCTTGCAAGCAACACGTGAGTACATCGCCGCGACCGGACGGCGCGTAACGTTCGCCTACGCGCTTCTCGAGGGCGTGAACGACAGTGAGGAGCAGGCGCGCCTGCTCGCGAGACGGCTCCGTGGCATTCAGGCCCACGTGAACCTGATCCCGTACAACCCCACAGCGGGAATCGGCCTTCGGCGCCCTTCGCGCGAGCGTGTCAGGGCATTTCAGCGCGTGCTGCAGGCCGAGGGCATCAACGCGACTGTCCGAGTCGAACGGGGCATCGAGATCGCGGCGGCATGCGGACAGCTCAGGACAGATTATGCGCGACACCAGGAACTGGCACTGGCATAGAAGGCCAGGCGACACGGAGGACAACAAGGCTAGTCGGTTGGAGCTTCGCCCTCGGCAGCAGCAGCTTCGCCCTCGGGGACTTCCTCCTGCTCGCCTTCAGGCAGAACCTCCTCGGCCGCACCGCGAGGCCGCGAAATCTGCGCCAGAACAACGTCCGGTGCTGTCATCACGCTGACTCCCGCAGGAAGTCGCAGGTCGGCGGCCGTGACTGTCGAGTCAAGTGCCGTCAGGTCATCGACAGACACTTCAACGTGCGTCGGCATCTCTGCGGGCAGCGCCTCGACTACAACGCTATCCGCTCGTTGAAGCAGCAACGCCTTGTATGTATGGACAGCAGGAGCCTCACCAGTCAGCACGACCGGTACCGAGCCTTGAATCCGCCGGGCGAGGTCGACCTGGTAGAAGTCGACGTGCTCGATCTGGTGTGAGACGGGGTGACGCTGCACCTTGCGCACCACCACCGAACGAGGCTGTCCTTCGTCGGCAAGCTGCAGGTTGATAAGCGTGTTCAGTCCGTGCTCATGGAGCAGCGTCCGCACGTCTCGTGCCGAGATCTGGACAGCCGTCGACTGTAATCCACGACCGTAGATGTTCGCGGGCAGTACGCCTTCCCGGCGCAGTCTCGAGACTGCTTTCCCGAGCAAGGTGCGAGATTCAGCGACGTATGTATCCGGCATCGGGCGATGCTCCTGCGAGTGCGGCGAAATGGTGGATACAGCTACGCTATGGGCGTTGTGAGGTTCGGTCAAGACTGCTACTCACCCGTGCGGCCGGATGTACAATACAAGGCGATGATGCCTTCACCATGACGCGAGGCGCAAAGGGGAATGCCATGGCTGAGCGGCCGGAACCTCCGGACCGGCTTGAGCGTGAGATAAACGAGATCCTCGCGAAGATCGACCAGTTCCCCACGCCGGAACAGCGGCGTCAAAGGGTGGCTGGGAAGGCAATCCGCAACGCTGGCGAATCGTTCTCGGCAAGACTGCATCGATTCGTGCGCGAGTTGTCACGAATATCCCTGTCTCAGATGATGCTCCTGGCATTCCTTATGATCCTCGGATCGCTGTTCTTCCGCGGATTCATCCCGTTCGCCTGGCCGTGGATGATGTACGTCGGCCTCGTGTTGTTCTTGACGAGCTTCGCGTTGATGGCTATCGGCGGTAGTCGAGGCGGGGGCGCCACGCGCCAGCAACAGTACTGGCGCGGCCGGCCGGTGTCCTACAACTCCGACAGTCTGAGCCAGCGCATGCGGCGATGGTGGAACCGCCAGCACCGCTAACAAGCATCAGGACATTCGCTCCCTCGATTGGCCTGACTCATGCCCTTTTGGCTTCGTGCATTCCTGGTGGCGTACGCAACCGGGCTTTTACTCGGCATAACCGCCTGCAACGACAACCCTTCAGGATCTGTCGGCGCATTACAAACTGCGCCAACGGCAGTCTCGGCAGCCCATGACACGATGCCAGCCGCGGCTCCGCCGGGCACGAGTCTCCAGCTCCCCCAGCGGACCGATCCGGACCCCGGCCGCGCGATGCAACATCTGCAAGCGCTCGCGGGCGACATCGGCTCCCGGCCCGCGACCACCGATAACGAACGCCGTGCAGCCGGCTACATCCGTCAGCAACTCGAAACGGCCGGCTATCAGGTATCTATCGAGGAGTTCAATGTGCAGGTGACACGCGGGGGCTCAGCGACCCTACGGGTGCCAGGCGGAACGGTGGAGGCAGCGCCGCTCGGCGGTTCCCCGAACGGCGCCTCAAGCGGACAACTCGTGGCCGCCGGACTCGGCCGAACATCCGATATCGCTACTGCACAGGTAAGCGGCAACGTCGTGCTGCTAGACCGCGGTGAGATCACCTTCGCAGAGAAGGTACGCAACGCGCAGGCTGCAGGCGCCGTCGCAGTCATCGTCGTCAACAACCAGCCCGGGCTCTTTCGCGGCGACCTCGGCGGTGAGGCAATCAGCATCCCATCCGTCGGCGTGGCACAGGAGGCGCGGACCACGTTCGACCAGATAAGGGATGCCAGTGGGTCGGTGGACATCGAGGTGCAGACGGACCGCGTCAGCGGGACCTCGCAAAACGTCGTCGCCCGGCCCTCGGACAAGCCCTGCACCGCCTACCTCGGCGCGCACTACGACTCCGTCCCGGCGGGACCGGGCGCGAACGACAATGCGTCCGGCACGTCACTGATGATCGAGCTCGCGCGCGCCCGCCGCTTCGAGGGCCTGTGCGTGGTCGCATTCGGGGCTGAGGAAGTCGGCCTCCTCGGATCCCGAGCGTACGTCCGGGACCACGATGTCCGCGGAGCCGCATTCATGATGAACTTCGACATGGTCGCCAAGATGACAAGCCCCACGTTCATTGGAGACCAGAGTCTGACGGCAGAAGCAGTCCGATTGGCAGCAGATCATGGAATCGACGCAAGGACGGTCGCTTCGTTTGGACCAGGCACCTCGTCCGACCACGCATCGTTCCAGACGGCGAGTGTCCCGGTGTTGATGTTCTACAGCGGTGACGACCAGTTCATCCATACTGGCCAGGACGATGTGGGAAATGTGTCGCAAGACGACATCGAGAAGCTCCTCGACGTCGCTGCGGCAATGATCGACCGATTGCTTGGCGTCTGAGTGCTCAGCTACGATGTCGAAGCACTCTCTTGATACGGACGCCGATGCGACTACGAGCCCTGCTGCTGACAACCGCCCCGCTGCTCGTGCTCAGCGTCGCCTGTGGCGACGACGATGGCCCGACCCAGTCACCTGCCACAGGCACTGCCATCGGGACCGCGACGCCCTATGCGGTCACACCGACGCCGATTATCGTGACCGGCGCCAACAACGGCGGCGGGGCCACCTCAAAAGAGATCAAGTATGTCGTAGTGTCTGGAGACACGCTGCTCGGGCTTGCCACGCGGTACGACACGACCGTCGAGGCGATCATGAAGCGCAATAACCTCGTGAGTGCCTCAGAACTGAAGGTCGGACAGGAGTTGATCATCTCGAGCGGCACTTCGAGCGTCGCGACACCGGGGCCCACCGCTTCGAAGACCCCAACGCCCGCCGCGACCGCGAGGCCCAGCGGGACCGCCTCCGCCGGTCAAACGTACGAAGTGAAGAGTGGCGACCTCGCAGGAGCGATCGCGGCGCGGTTCGGGATCACGCTTGAGCAGCTCGCGGCGGCGAACAACCGGTCAGTCGCCAGCCTCGATCAGCTGCAGGTGGGGGACAAGCTCGTCATACCTGGCCGCTAGTGCCAACGACTATGCTAGCGCCGAGGAGAGATCCGCACGATACTCTCGGGGGATCTTCCGCGTGCTCTCGACACTGGAGAATGAGCCTGGATGTCGTTTGAAGAGAAGCTAGAATACTTGGCGGCGCTCAAGCAGCGGGCCGCCCTCGGTGGCGGTCAGGAGCGCATCGACGCGCAGCATGAGCGCGGCAAGCTCACCGCACGCGAACGCATCGCGCTGCTCGTCGACCCCGGGACGTTCGAGGAGATGGACGCACTCGCCGTTGACTGGGACGAGAACGAAAGCGACGCGGAGCGTTTCTATGGCGATGCGGTCGTCACCGGCTGGGGCCTCATCGATGGTCGGCCCGCGTATGTGTTCGCGCAGGACTTCACGCTGTTCGGTGGCTCCCTCTCCGAGGTCATGGGGGAGAAGATCTCGAAGATGATGGACCACGCCATGCGCACCGGCGCACCGGTTGTCGGGCTGAACGACTCGGGTGGCGCACGCATTCAGGAGGGCGTCGGCTCTCTCGCTGGGTATGGGGGGATATTTCTGCGAAACGTGCGCAGCTCCGGCGTCGTCCCTCAGATCAGCGTCATCATGGGCCCGTGCGCGGGTGGCGCCGTCTACTCACCCGCGATCACGGACTTCGTCTTCATGGTCGAAGGCACCTCGCAGATGTACATCACCGGACCCGATGTCATACAAAGTGTGACTGGCGAAAAAACGACGTTCGAGGAACTCGGCGGGGCAATGTCGCACGCCGCGAAATCGGGAGTGGCGCAATTCTCGTTTCCCGACGAGGAGTCGTGCCTCGCCGAGGTGAAGCGGCTGCTGTCGTTCCTGCCATCGAACAACATGGAGGATCCGCCAGTAGTGGACACCGGCGACGACCCTTCACGACGGCTCGATGACATACTCACCATCGTCCCGGACGAGGGGACGCTTCCCTACGATGTCCGTGACGTCATCGAGCGGCTCGTGGACAACGGCGACTTTATGGAAGTCCACCAGTACTTCGCACAGAACATTGTCGTCGGCCTGGGGAGGATCGCCGGGCGCAGCGTCGGCATCGTCGCCAACCAGCCGATGTACCTCGGCGGTGTGCTCGACATCGACTCCTCGCGTAAAGCGGGACGGTTCGTGCGGTTCTGCGATTCGTTTAACATCCCAATCGTGACCCTGGTCGATGTGCCCGGGTACCTCCCCGGCATCTCTCAGGAGTACGGTGGCATCATCGCCCACGGCGCCAAGGTGCTGTACGCGTACGCCGAGGCGACGGTGCCGAAAATCACGGTCATCACACGCAAGGCATTTGGCGGTGCGTACGTAGCGATGGGATCGAAGCACCTCGGCGTTGACATCAACTACGCCTGGCCGGGCGCCGCGATTGCGGTGATGGGCGGCGGACAAGCGGTGAATATTATCAACCGTCGCGAGATACAGGCCGCTGCGGATCAGGACGCCACACGAGCCGATCTTGTCGCCGAGTACAAACGGCGTCTCGAGCATCCGTATATCGCCGCCGCGCAGGGATACGTCGACGATGTCATCGACCCGCGCGATACTCGTGCGAAGATCGCACACTCGCTGGAGATGCTGCGGCACAAGTCTGACTCGCTCCCGGCGAAAAAGCACGGCAACATCCCCCTGTAGGGAGAGATGCCCGCTCAGGTACAGGACACAACAAAGGCGAAGGCATGTCGAAGATCAAGGTAACGAATCCGGTCGTCGAGCTAGACGGCGACGAGATGACACGAATTATCTGGGGATTCATCAAAGAGAAACTCATTCTCCCCTACCTTGACCTCGAACTCCGCTACTACGACCTCAGCATTCAGAACCGCGACGCCACTGACGACCACGTCACCGTCGAGGCGGCCGAAGCGATCAAGCGATATGGCGTCGGCGTGAAGTGCGCGACCATCACCCCTGACGAGGCGCGCGTCAAAGAGTTCGGCCTCAAGGAGATGTGGAAGTCGCCGAACGGCACTATCCGTAACATTCTCGGCGGGACCGTCTTCCGTGAACCGATCACTTGCAAGAACGTCCCTCGGCTGGTGCCCGGCTGGACGAATCCTATCGTCATCGGGCGTCATGCGTTCGGCGACCAGTACCGCGCAACGGACTTCGCGGTGCCCGGCCCCGGCAAACTCACGATTACGTTTGCGCCTGCTGACGGCAGCCCGCCGATCGAGCGCGAAGTGTTCAACTTCCCTAGCAGTGGCGTCGCGCTCGCGATGTACAACCTCGACGACTCAATTCGTGGATTCGCACGTGCCTCGTTCAACTACGGACTCAGTCGCGGCTGGCCCGTGTACCTCTCTACGAAAAACACGATCCTTAAGGCCTATGACGGCCGGTTTAAAGATCTCTTTCAGGACGTGTTCGATGCGGAATTCGCCGTCCAGTTCCGGGACGCTGGCATCTGGTATGAACATCGGCTGATCGACGACATGGTCGCACAGGCGCTCAAGTCAAACGGCAAGTTCGTGTGGGCAACAAAAAACTACGATGGCGACGTGCAATCGGACATCGTCGCGCAAGGATTCGGCTCACTCGGCCTGATGAGTTCGGTGCTGCTCACGCCGGATGGACAGACCGTCGAGGCAGAGGCCGCCCACGGCACGGTTACGCGGCACTATCGCGAGCACCAAAAAGGCAACCCCACTTCCACCAACCCTATCGCGTCTATATTTGCGTGGACGCGTGGCCTCCAGCACCGCGCGAAGCTGGACGGTAACCCGGAACTTGAGCACTTCGCCGGTACCCTGGAGCGCGTCTGCATCGAAACCGTAGAATCCGGTTTCATGACGAAAGACCTCGCGATCCTGGTCGGCCCCGAACAGCCCTGGCTCACCACGCAGCAGTTTCTCGACAAGCTCGACGAGGAGTTGCGCATGGCTCTGATGGCCTAACGTGAATGCGCGCTTGGTTGGCCAGTACTGCAGTAAGACTGGGCGGGTCCCCTGCTCGCCCAGTGATGTCCTGAGGGACGAGATGGAGGAGATGCGCTCTGCGTAAAAAAGTGACATTCGTCGGTGCGGGTATGACCGGCAGCGCAATGGCGCAGATGATGACTGCACGCGGCTATGCCGACGTGGTCGTCATCGATATTGTCGAAGGCCTGCCGCAAGGTAAGGCTCTCGATATCGCGGAGTCGGCGCCGTGGGTCGGTTTTTCATCCAATATCGTCGGGACGAATGACTGGTCTCAGACGGCTGCGTCAGACGTGGTCGTCATCACATCGGGCGTGCCGCGTAAGCCTGGGATGACACGCGAAGACCTCCTCGGCACAAACGCGAACATCGTGCGCACCGTCGTCAAGAATGCTGTCCAGCATTCACCCGACGCGGTCTTCATCATTTTTGCCAACCCGATGGACGCAATGTGCCACGTAGCCCTCGAAGCAAGCGGTCTGCCGAAGGAGCGAGTGATCGGTCAGGGCGGCATGCTGGACACCGCCCGCTACCGCACATTCATCGCCATGGAGACCGGCATGTCCGTCCGTGACGTCAGTGCATGGGTGCTGGGCGGCCATACCGAGGCCACCATGGTACCGATCGTCTCGAACGCCACAGTCGGTGGTGTCCCGCTGACGCAGCTGCTGTCGGCGAAGCGGGTGCAGACCGTTGTCGACCGCACGAAGCGCGGCGGCGCCGAGATCGTTGAGTTGCTCAAGACCGGCAGCGCGTTTATCGCACCCGCCGCTGCGACCATCCAGATGGTGGACGCGGTCCTGCTCGACGAACAGCGCATCCTGCCATGCGCCACGCTGCTCAGCGGTCAATGGGGCGTGCGCAACGGCTTCGTTGGCGCACCGGTGCTCGTGGGCGCTGGCGGCATCCAGAAGATATACGCCCCGCCCCTCGCGGACGACGAAGTCGCGGCGATCAAGGCGGCCGGCGTGGCGGTGCGCGAACTCGTCAAGGCAACGCCTCCCGCGTAGCGACCGAAGATCGAGGACGAAATGGCAACGATTCGTTCAGCCACCAGGGTCGAAACCGACAGCTTTGGCCCGATCGAGGTGGACTCTGGCGTCTACTGGGGGGCGCAAACCCAGCGCTCCCTCCAGAACTTCAAGATCGGAGGCGAGCGCTTTCCCCGCCCCCTCATTCGTGCGCTGGGGATCATCAAACATGCTTCGGCGACGGTGAACGAGGACCTCGGCAAGCTCGACGGACAGCGTGCCGATGCCATCCGGCAAGCGGCCCAGGAGGTCATCGAGGGGAAGCTCGACGATCATTTCCCGCTCGTCGTGTGGCAGACGGGGTCTGGGACGCAGACCAACATGAACGCCAACGAGGTAATCTCGAACCGTGCGATCGAGCTCCTGGGCGGCACACTCGGGTCGAAGGATCCCGTGCACCCGAACGACCACGTGAACATGTCCCAATCCTCGAACGACGTGTTCCCCGGAGCGATGGCGATCGCGACCGCGGAACAGGTGATGCATCACCTCCTTCCGAACCTTCGCTACCTGCGCGACACTCTTGATCGGAAGTCCGAGGAATTTCGGGGCATCGTGAAAATCGGCCGGACGCACCTGATGGATGCGACACCGCTTACGTTAGGTCAGGAATTCTCAGGATATGTGCAGCAAGTCACCTACGGCATTGACCGTGTGGAAGGCGTGCTGCCTCGATTGTACGAGCTCGCACTTGGTGGGACGGCCGTCGGGACCGGGCTCAACACGCATCCGGAGTATGCCGAACGAGTGGCGCGGGAGATCGACAGGTTCACGGAACTGCCATTCCGCACCGCCCCCAATAAGTTTGAATCGCTTGCGGCGCACGATGCGCAGGTGGAGCTGTCCGGACAGCTGAAAACCGTCGCCGCCTCGCTCATGAAGATCGCGAACGACATCCGGTTCCTCGGATCGGGGCCCCGCGCTGGCCTCGCCGAACTGATACTTCCGGAGAACGAGCCCGGCTCCTCGATCATGCCAGGCAAGGTGAATCCAACTCAGTCCGAGGCGTTGACGATGGTCTGCGCTCAGGTCATGGGGAACGACGTCACCGTCAACATCGGCGGAGCGAGCGGCCATTTCGAGCTGAACGTGTTCAAGCCCGTCATCGTCTATAACACGCTGCAGAGCTTGCGGCTCCTAGGAGATGCTGCCCGTTCGTTCACCGACAATATGGTGACCGGGATCCAAGCCAACACGACACGCATCGACGAGCTCATGCGGTCGTCACTGATGCTTGTCACTGCACTCAGCCCGCATATCGGGTACGATAGCGCCGCGAAGGTGGCCCACACGGCACACCACGAGGGCACAACCCTAAAAGAAGCGGCACTAGCCCTCGGCTTCGTCACTTCCGAGCAATTCGACGAGTGGGTGCGTCCGGAGGATATGACTCACCCCTAGCGCCCTCGGCGGGGACTCGTCGAAACGCCAGCAGCGGCGCCTCTCCAGGCGCCGCTGCTCTTTCTTCTTGTGGCGGCTACGAATCCGCGACTACCCCAGCCTTCGATCGCCGTCACGCACGACGCAAACCTTATACCAAGTACAACGCGTCAGAAAGCTCGTCGCCAGAGGCACCTCGCCATACTGATCAAGCTCCATCTCAATTCCCTCGCCCCCTACCGGGAACTCACCGCAGACATCGGGACGTGCTTCTGTGTGCCGTCCGCAGAGCCCCGACCCGTCCAATTGAGGCCTGAATGCGGTACACCGGAACGAGGTCGGAATCAGCTCCAGCCGATCCTCAGGACGGTGTTCACGCTCACGCCAAGACTCCCCAACCTGTTCCAGAGGAATGATGAGTTCTTCGCCAGCAACACTTCGATACAGGTCTTCCGGCAAGCCGCCCCACGCCCACGAGCCGTCGGTACGCCGCGAGTCGCAGCAGTCGCCACAACCGTTGCATTCGAGAGCGCGAGCTGCTTCGAGCGTCATGTACCGGCGAGGGGGATCCATTATGTCGATAATGCTACCCTGCGCGCTTCTGCGCGACGAGGACTTTGTAGCTCTTATCCTCGTACGCCTTCGTGACATCCCCGAATGCGGCTCTGACGTGCTCTTCGTACGGCAGAAAGCGATTAGCCACGA
>CAYGHU010000008.1:0-9511 GCA_964349785.1 uncultured Dehalococcoidaceae bacterium
CCGAGATCTACACAAGGAGTATCGTCGGCAGCGTCGTCGGCCCGCACCCGTACCCCGCGATGGTGCGCGACTTCCAGTCGATCATCGGCCGCGAGGCGAAGGAGCAAATGCTGGCGAAGGAAGGGCGGCTGCCGACGATGGCCGTCGCCTGTGTCGGTGGCGGCTCGAACGCCATCGGGCTGTTCCATGCGTTCATCGACGACCCGGTGCGGCTGATCGGCGTCGAGGCGGCGGGGGAAGGCCTCGAAGGTAAGCACGCCGCGACGCTCAACGCTGGCCGCCCGGGTGTACTGCACGGCACGAAGTCGTACCTCCTGCAAGACCAGTGGGGCCAGGTGCTCGAAGCCCACTCGATCTCCGCCGGCCTCGACTACCCCGGCGTCGGCCCCGAACACTCGTGGCTCAAGCTTACTGAGCGTGCGGAATATCGCGCGGTCACAGACGTCGAGGCGCTGGCTGCCTTCCAGTCGCTCTCCCGCCTCGAAGGCATCATCCCTGCCCTCGAGTCGTCCCACGCCATCGCGCAGGTGCTGAAGATGAAAGGCGAGCTGTCGCCAGACGACATCGTCCTCGTGAACCTCAGCGGGCGGGGGGACAAGGATATGAATACGGTGGCCGCCGCTCTTGGCGTAACGTTATAGCGATACGTCGAGGAGGCCAAAGCGAACGGCCGCGTCTACTGGCGGTTGTCATCCAGATTCCCGGCTTGAGCCACGAGGATCGAGTCGCGAATCTGGTCGGCAATACTGGAGATCGCGCCGGGGTTGTTCGGCAGGAATACCACCGTTGAACGATCCGTGCCAGCGATCTCCTTCTGCGTGTCCATCCACTGCACGAGCAGCAACAGGTTCATGATGTCCTGCTCATCAATGCCGCTGGATCCTGTGGCGGCGCCCCGCACGAGCTCGACGGATTCGCGCAAGCCCTCCGCGATCGCCTTGCGTTGATTCGCGAGTCCCTCACCCTGTAGCTTGGACCGCTCGGCCTCAGCCTCCGCCTGCTTGACGATGGTGATACGGTTCGCCTCGGCCATCTGAAAGGCCGCTTCGCGCTCGCGGGTCGCGGCCTGGACCTGGTTCATGGCCGCCTTAACGCGCGCGTCCGGATTGATGTCGTTCACGAGGACGTTCGCGATCTCGTAGCCGTAGCGGCCCATCTGTTCGGTCAACTGCTCTTTCACCGCCAGAGCGATGGTCTCCTTGTCCTCGAAGACCTCCTCGAGCGTCTTCTTTGGCACCTCGGCGCGCACGACATCGAAGACGTACGCCTCGATCTGGCGGCTGTGGTTTGTGAGCTTGTACACCGCGTCCTGGATCGCGTCCGGCTTCACTTGGTACTGCACGGCGATCGCAAGTTCGACGAAGACATTGTCCTGCGACTTGCTCTCGACTCTCACATCGAGTTGCTGTACGCGCAGGCTCGTACGCTCGCGGATCCGCTGGATGATCGGGATCTTGAAGTGCAGCCCGGCTTCAGCGATACCGTCGAAGCGGCCAAAGCGTTCGATCACCGCCGCCGTCTGCTGGTTCACTGTGAAGATGCTCGATATCGCGAGCCACACCAAGACCAGCGCGAGCAATACAAGCGCCACGACGAGGACAATGACACCCAATGAGATCCTCCTCGAGCCTTCACGACTATACAGCTTTGCTCAGGAGTTGCCCGTGATACGCTCGATGCGTGTTCGCGGAGCCCCCTGAGGTCACGCCCCCGTCGTTAGACGCCCTCAAGCCGCGTACCTGGCGAAGCCGGGATATCCTCGCCGGCCTGGGCCTCGTCATCGGCGGGTTCGCCCTCGTAGTCATCGCCCTTGGCGTGTATGTCGGCGTTACCGGCGACGAGGATGGCGACGCACCGGGCATCGTCAGCACGCTGTTCTTCGAACTGCTGATCGGCGCTTCGGTGCTCTTCTTGGCCATGCGCCGGAGATTGTCGTTTCGGGATCTGGGCTTCGTCCGCCCGCGCCACTGGGGCCCGCTCGGCGTCGTCTGGGCTGGCTCGTACGGCATCCTGGTCGTGTACCAGTTGGCCCTCGCACTGCTCGAACAGATAGGCCTCGATGCCTCTCGCTTCACGGAGGGCAATCCCCTACCAGTCGATTCAAACGACAGCCCAGCGCTGCTCATCATCCTCGGCCTGGCGGTGGTGGCCATCGCGCCGCTCAGCGAGGAACTGTTCTTTCGTGGCCTGATCTTCCGTGGCCTGCGCGGATACTGGCGTCTGCTGCCCTCACTGGCCGTCAGCGGTCTGCTCTTCGGCGTCTTTCACGGCAACGTGAGTGTCATCGTCCCCTTCACATTCATCGGCGCCCTCTTCGCCTGGTCGTATGAAGAGTCGGACTCACTCTGGACGCCGATTATCGCGCACGCACTGGTGAATGGTGTCTCCTTCGCGTTGAGCGTCGCGGGAGTGAGCGAGTAAGTACCGGCCTCGCTCCTCAATCGCCACGCTGCTACCCTCGCGAACATGAGCGATCGCCTCGCTGAGATGTTTGCGCGCACGCGTGCCGAGGGGCGGCCGGCGGTCATCCCCTTCGTGCCGGGCGGCTGGCCAGAGCCTGACGCCACGCTCGATATCGTGCGCGCGGCGGTCGAGGGTGGCGCGGATGCAATGGAAATCGGCATCCCCTTTAGCGACCCCATCGGCGACGGGGTCACGAACCAGGTCGCGTACCAGCAGGCGCTGGACCAGGGCGTCACGCCTCCGGCTATCCTTGACGCGGTACGAGCCATCCGGGCGGCAGGCATTCGCGTACCGTTACTCCTTATGGGATACTGCAATCCACTGCTGGCCTACGGGCTGGACAGGTTCGTGCATGATGCGGCAGAGGCGGGCATTGACGGCTTGATCGTCGTTGACCTGCCTCCGGACGAAGCGGGCGAACTCGAGCCGCTGGTCCGGGCTGCGGGAATGCACATGGTGTACATGCTCGCGCCGACCTCGGACAGCAGCCGCATTTCGGAGGTGACGAGGCACGCAAGCGGGTTCATCTATTGCGTGAGTGTGACCGGAGTCACAGGCGCACGCAGCGAGCTTTCCGATGAGTTGCCAGCATTTCTTGCGAGGGTGCGGCAGCAGACGGATCTCCCGCTGGCGATCGGGTTCGGCATTTCGGCACGCGAGCATGTCGAAGCAGTCGGGAAGCTGGCGGATGCAGCCATCGTAGGAAGCGCATTCGTGCACGCGGTGGCTTCGGCGCCGCGAGCAGAGCGTCCGCAAGCTGTGCGGGCATACATGGAGGGGATTACCGGTCGTGGGGATAGCCACACACCTGGCAGAGAGTAACCGCCGCGCACTCCGCAGCGGATCCGTATGCCTGTGGCTGCCTGCGGCCGCGTCGTTTGGACAGAACATGTCCGAACGCCAGGCCGTCTGCCGCTAATCAACGGAGTCCCCGTCCCATGCTCGTGCGAGGTTTCCGAGGCGCCACTACAGTCGACGCCAATTCCCGCGAAGCGATCCTTGAGGCGACCGCCGAGTTGCTTGAGGAGATCGTGCACGCGAACGACATCGAACGCGATCATGTAGCCTCGATCATCTTCACAACGACCCCGGACTTGAACGCGGAGTTCCCGGCAGTCGCCGCCCGCAACGCTGGATGGACTGACATCGCGTTGATGTGCGGGCATGAGATGAACGTGCCGGGCAGCCTGCCACGATGCATACGGATTCTGATGCACGTGAACACGGAGCTGGCGGCAAACCAAGTGAAACACGTCTATCTGCGCGAGGCGCGGGCGCTCCGCCCTGACCTTGCCGCGGGTGAGAAGCGGAGGTAGGAACGTGATTGTCGTAATGAATATGCACCGCACCCCGGAAGAGCGGGATGCCGTGATGAACCGTCTCCAGGAACTCGGCCTGCACGGCCAGGAGATCGCCGGTGTCTCGCGCACCGTGATTGCGGTGCTCGGTCAGGTCTTCCCTGAGCTGAAGGACGAGCTCTCGACCATGGATGGTGTCGAGGAGGTCCTGCGGGTATCGAAACCGTACAAACTGTCGAGCCGCGAGGTGCAACCGGACGACACAGTGGTCGAATTGCCGTACGGCGTCCGTATTGGTGGCGGGCGTCCGGTTGTGATGGCTGGGCCATGCTCCATCGAGACAGAGGAGCAGCTGTGGGCGGCGGCGCGGGGGGTGCGCGATGCGGGCGCGCACATCCTCCGAGGTGGCGCGTTCAAGCCGCGCTCCTCTCCGTACTCGTTCCAGGGGCTCGGGGTGCCTGGCCTCCAGCTGCTCCGGCGCGCCGGCGACGAGTTCGGGATGCCGGTCATCACAGAGTTGCTGTCCGTGCGCGACGTCGAGGCGGTTGCCGAGTACTCGGACATCCTGCAAATCGGGGCGCGGAACATGCAGAATTTCGTTCTGCTGGAGGAGGCGGGCAAGACCGGCAAGCCGGTGCTGCTGAAGCGTGGGCTCGCGGGCACCATCGAGGAGTGGCTCCTCGCCAGCGAGTACATTCTGAACCAGGGCAACCCGAACGTGATCCTGTGCGAGCGCGGCATCCGCACGTTCGAGACGGCGACCCGTAACACCCTCGACCTGAACGCGATCGCGCTGGTGAAACGGCTGAGCCACCTCCCCGTGATCTCCGACCCGTCGCACGGCACCGGTAAGTGGTACCTGGTCCGGCCGATGGCGATGGCGAGCCTCGCGGTAGGCGCCGACGGTTTGATCATCGAGGTGCACCCAAACCCCGACCATGCACTCTCAGATGGCGCACAGTCGCTCACTCCGGCCAACTTCGCGGGACTGATGCGCGAGGGGTCGGCGCTGGCCACCGCGATCGGCCGGCCGTTCGCGGACGTACCGATGCCTGTCGCCTAGGCGGCAGGCATCGCTCCCGAATGTCCGAGCAAGTCACTGGCAACGAAGCCACCGAGGCACCCGAAACGGTTGAAGCCGCCTCCGGTGGCTTCGTGCTGCAGCTGGCCGGCTTTGAGGGGCCGCTCGACTTGCTCCTGAGCCTGCTCGAAGCCCGGCAACTCGACATCACGGAGGTGTCGCTGCTCGCCGTGACCGAGCAGTACCTCTCCTACCTGCGAGAGGCCGAGCACCTCAACCTCGACGCCTTCGCCGACTTCATCGCGATCGGCGCACGGCTGCTGCTGCTGAAGTCGCGGGCGCTGCTGCCGCGCGATCCTGACGCCGAACCGCTGTCCGCGGAAGACGAGGCCGACCCCGCCGCCCTCGTCGCCGCGCTACAGGAGTACCGGCGATTCCGCGAAGCAGCCGAGCACCTGCGCAGCCTGGAGGCGGAACACCGCACGGTCTTCCGCCGAGGAGCGCCCCCTCCTGAGTTGCCGCTCCCAAGCGGACTCGATGGCACGACCCTCACGTCACTCATGGAGATCTTCCGCGACGCGCTGGAGCGCGTGCCGCCGGAGAAGCCGGTGCCCCGCGGCCTTCCTCGAGAGACTATGCGGCTGGCTGACCGTGTACGGGCGCTGGTCGACCTCCTTGACCGGGACGGCCAGACCTCGTTCCGGCGCCTCATCTCTCAGACCAACTCGCGGGTAGCGGTGATCGTGGAATTCCTCGCAGTCCTCGAGTTGGTGAAGTCACGATATCTGGAAGCCCGGCAGTCCGAGGCGTTCGGGGACATCGACCTCGTCAAGGTGCTCGGAGGAGAACCACCTTCGCTGGAGGAGCTTGCGGAGGACTTCACGGGCGACTGATGGCCTGGCTCCGCCTGAACCGAGGCAACAGCCCCCACCCACTGGATCGCAAGTAGCTACGTTACGCGCGTTTGAACGCGCGATCCGTGCAATGCTACGATCCGGGCAGATACCCTGTTTCTCAAGGAGACGCATTGCTCCTCGTCCGGGATGAGTTACGGCACACGGTGACATCGGGTAAGCACGCCGTCACTATCGGCGTGTTCGACGGCGTCCACCGCGGACACGCGATGCTCATCGAGCACGCTCGCAACGAAGCGAAGACACGCGGTCTGGGCACCGGCGTCGTCACCTTTCACCCTAACCCGTTGGCGGTATTGCGGCCGGGGAGTCCGTTCGCATACCTCACCACCCTGGAGCAGCGGGTCGAGTTGCTGAAGGCAACTGGTGTGGACTGGGTGGCGGTCGTCCAGTTCACATCGGAACTCTCGCTGGTATCCGCCGAAGACTTCGCTCGCTTGCTGGTGGAGGAAGCCGGTATGCGGCTCCTGGTGGTCGGCGAGGACTTCGCGCTCGGACGGGGCCGCGAGGGCGATGTTCCACGTCTCCGCGAGCTCGGCACGCAACTAGGCTTCGATGTCAGTCCAGTGCCCCTCCTGACGAATGACTCGACCGGGGCCATCTCCTCCACGCGGGTCCGCCGTGCGCTGGCGGAGGGCGAGATGGCGGAAGTCACCCGACTCCTCGGCCGGCCGTACTCACTTCGCGGGCCGGTGCTCCATGGCGACGAACGAGGCTACACCATTGGCTTCCCCACACTGAACATCGGAGTGAGCGCCGACCAGGCGCTGCCGCCCAACGGCGTGTATGTCACCCGTGCCGAAGTGCAAGGTGTGACGTACAACGGCACAACCAACATTGGCGTTCAGCCCACCTTCGAAGGCTCGATCCGCCGCGTCGAGACCTACCTGCTCGATTTCTCCGGCGACGTGTACGGTGAGGTCGTCCGCATCGAGCTGCTCAATCGCCTGCGCGACGAGCGCAAATTCGACGGCGTCGAAGCGCTCGTCGCGCAGATCCAACAGGACGTGGCCGCTACCAGGGCTTACTTCGCATGACCGCGACGACCGGCAACCCGCGGGCGATGGCCTCCGTCGACCAACAGATAACCGTACTCATGCGCGGCACGGAGTTCGGCGACGAGTCAACGCGCCGGAACATGGAACGCGATGTCCGCGCTCGCCTGGAGGAAGACCGGCCGCTCAACGTCTACTGCGGCTACGACCCTACTTCGGTTGACCTGACGCTGGGCCACACCCTCACGATGCGTAAGCTGCGCCAGTTCCAAGACTTCGGCCATCGTGTGACGTTCCTCATCGGCAACTTCACGGGCCTCGTCGGCGATGCCTCGGACAAAGACAAACGCCGGCCGATGCTCACGCCCGAACAGCTCGCGGCGAACGCGGCCACGTACGAAGTGCAGGCTGGCCGCATCCTCGACCTGTCGCGCACCGCGATCCGGTACAACGCGGACTGGCTTGGGGTACTCACGTTCGCGGACGTGGTCCGGCTGTGCGCGCACTTTACAGTCGCCGAGTTCCTGAAGCGCGACAACTTCGCAAAGCGGATGGGTCGCGGAGACGCGATCCATCTGCACGAGTTCATGTACGCTATCATGCAGGCGTACGATGCCGTGGCCCTCGAGGCAGATGTACAGGTTGGCGGCACGGAGCAGCTGTTCAACCTGATGGCCGGCCGCAAACTTCAGGAAGAATACGGCCAGCGGCCGCAGGCAGTACTTACGGTGCCTATCCTTGTGGGTACCGACGGCCACCAGCGTATGTCCAAGTCGACCGGCAACTACATCGGTGTCGACGAGCCGCCGAACGACATGTACGGCAAGGTGATGTCGCTGCCAGACAGCGCGATGCGCGACTACTTTACTCTACTCACCGACCTGAGCCCGGATGAGGTATCGTCTCTGCTTACGGGGGCTCCCATCGACGCCAAAAAGCGGCTGGCGTCCGAGGTGACCGCCTCGATGTACTCGCGCGAGGCTGCCGAGGCAGCTCAGACCTACTTCGAGTCAACCTTCCAGCGGGGAGAAACGCCGGAGGAGATGCAGCAGTTCGTGATCGACAAGGCAGCTGGAGGTCGGCTCGACCACGTACTTCGGACGGCCGGCCTTGCGAGCAGCACAAGCGAGGTGCGCCGGCTTGTGTCACAGGGAGCCGTGCGCGTGAACGGGATGGCCGTCACCGACTTCGCGCTCGAATTACGCACGGGAGACGAAGTACGCGTCGGGAGGCATCGCTTCCTGCGCATGGTGGAGGCGGGGACGCGCCCATGATCGACGGCGGGTACGACATCGACCTCGAAGCGGTGAATCAGAACATCGACGAAGCAGAGGTTGTCACACTCCATTTTCCGATGCTCCGCCGGACGCTCCTCATCGACACTCGTTGCGGCCCCAATGAGGGGCCGCTCGTCTGTGTCGTTTCGATGGTCGACAGCTCTGCCGAGCGCTTCGCTTCCTTGCGACAGCTCCGGACAGAGTTGCCTCGCCCAGAGTCGCTCTCGATGATCCCCTGGACGCTCAGCGTGGGTTCGCTCGAATCGACCGGCGTCTGGGCGCGTGTGCTGGCACGCCTCGATCAATGCGGCGGATCCGAAGTGCTCATCGATGCCCGCCGCTGCCTGCGCGAACTGCGCTCGCTTGAGCTGAACGAGTTCCGGCACGCCATCACAGGCACACAGTACCGCACGGTCTGGGGTCGCGCGGGCGTGGGCGACGAGGCGGAACCACCAGCGAACGCCCCAGACATCTTCTAGAGCGGTCGCCAACCTTCGGAACGGCCAGGACTGTGCTCGTTCGGACGTAACCGCTCGATACGTCGGAGACGGCGGTCACCAGATGGCGAGGGCAGCCAGCGCCTCGAGCTTCGCTCGGCGACGGGCGGCATCGTTCCTCACTCGCTAGGGGCGCCGAGTTCCATCGTCTCCGCCAGGAGCTCATAGGACCGCAGCCGGTCTGCGGGATCGTGGGTGATGGTGACGACGAGGATCTCGTCCACGCCGTATTCGGCGGCCAGCTCATGCAGACCTCGGGTCACCCGCTCGGCGCTACCTTCGAAGGTCAGGCTCTGCTGGTAGTGGATAAAGTCCAGCTCGGGTGCTGAGAACTCGGTCGCGAGCGCTTCCTCGATGCTCGGCACTCCGTTATCCGAACCGCCTTGCGAACGCCTGAGACGCATGAGGTGCCGGCTGAGGCCGATGCGATGCGCGGCGTCGTCCGTCTCCGCACACAGAGCCGCCACACAGACGACGGCGAGGGGTCCCGCCAGCAGAGCTGAGGGTTGAAAGTGCTCCCGATACGCCCGGACGATTCGAGCCCCACCGTCCGGGCTGATGAAGTGCGCAAATGAGAATGGCAAGCCTTGCTCCGCCGCGAACCGCGCGCTGTCGTACGCCGATCCCAGGAGCCACGGCATTGGCATCGTCTTACCGACCGGGATGGCGCGGACACCTCGAAACGGGTGGCCCACCGGGACTTCGTCCGTCATGAATCGCAACACGTCCCGGACCTGCTCAGGGTAGGCGTCGAGCGGCAGCGCGCCTGGGCCATGCTTCAAGGCCGCTGCCGTCAGGCCATCGCTGCCCGGGGCGCGCCCGAACCCCATGTCGATGCGGCCCGGGAATAGCGTCTCCAACATGCGAAACGTCTCGGCCACCTTCAAGCTGCTGTAGTGCGTCAGCATCACGCCGCCCGAACCGACTCGAATCCGAGTGGTGTCCGTAGCTATAAGCGGGATGAGCAGCTCCGGCGAAGCGCTGGCGAGCGTGCCTGTGTTGTGGTGTTCCGCTAACCAATACCGCGAATACCCGAGGCGATCCGC
>CAYGHU010000008.1:9611-24069 GCA_964349785.1 uncultured Dehalococcoidaceae bacterium
CAACGGCGTCACGATACGGCCGCGCGATACGCGACGCATAGCCGCCGAATCCCTCGCTATGCAGTGGCTCCCAGTCTTCCCGGTATGGCGTCACCAGGTGATCACGCCCGACGTTTTTCGCCGAAGTCAGAAAGGCCAACCCCACGCCGCTCGATACTTCCAGCAGCGACCGCTGCTCCATTCTCGCTGTCCACACGAGTCCATTGAACAATTCCATCAACTCGGCCGGTGTCGGCAACACTGACACACCAGCCTTAAGTTCTGCCAACGAGCGTTTCATCTCCGACAACTCCAATGGAGGCAGATCGATGACACGAGCGGTGGTGCCCGTGGTCCCTTCGAGCGCGCCGATGAGTTGGTCGACCGAGCCGAAGTGCGTGCCGTCCACCAGCAACCCCGCCGAAATGAGTTCGTCTTCGAGAGCGCGTAGGAACACACGAGAGCCGTTCAATACGTCGGACGCACCAGCCAGCAGCCACAGCGGCGAGAATCCGAACGCGGTAATCGATCCGATCTCGACGATGTTCCCCGCGGCTTTCTTCACCGCGACGCGGCCGGCGGTGTCGGCTTCCTCAAGCTGTTCCCCGTTGCGCGGTACGTCGCCGACGAGTTCGATGGCAATTCGCAGCGCGTTTTTCGCCGTCGCCTCGTACAGACGGGAGCGGCGAACGAACCGAGGCAACACTATCTGCGCCGTCTCGTGCACCGTGCCGCCCACACCGGCAGACAACGCGCGGACTGCTCGCTCCGGCAACGTCACCACGTACCGGAGTACGCCCCAGTTCAACATCCGTCCAACCCCACGATACGACGACTCACTTCACTTTGCCGTACCGAGTGAACTATCGAACCGGACATATCCGCGAGGACTTGCAGCCTCTTCGGCTGCGCGCTCAGAGGACTCGATCGCATCCGAGATCGCAGCGCGCAGAGCAGGGTCGATCCCATCGCTGAGGCAACGCGGACAGGTCGGCTCGTCCGGTGCGCCCATATCGAATAGTTGCACAATACGGGGAGTGGACGAGATCAGCAGACCGCAGCGAGTCTTCACGAGCATGGCCTGAAAGACACGCGGCTCAAGTTCAGTAGCATCGATCAGCAACACCCAATGCCAGTCATCGGCAAGATCGTTCATCGCTTTAGCGACGACGCGGACATCGGGCATGCTTCACTCCAACGACTACAATTTTCTTCGATACTCTGACAATCCAACTCAATGATACTCGATCGCTTGTCTGTATAAGCGGAGTATTGGAGTGGATGCCGCATATCTCAACCTACAAGCACTCGTGGCTCGTATCGACATTCCTGGAATGTATTGATCTTTGTACACTTCGGTTGATAGGGTGTATGTACGGATATCGCATCAATGGAGAAGGGGCCCATGCCACTTAAGATCACTCATCGTAAAGAGGAAGAAGTGCCGGCGGCGGCAGCAGGCGGCAAAGCCAACGAAGAGCTGTACCAGCTCAAGATGGAGATGTCCAAGCTCGCTCATGGCATGGTCCTCGAAGTAGACGCGGGGAGCACAAAGGCTGTCCGCGGCACCAAGGGACTGATTACCCGGGCGAGCAAACAGCTTGGCAGACCCTTTGTACACTGGCACCAGGGGACAAAGGTCTTTGCGAAGCCTGCGGAAGCGGTCAGGCGCAGGGGTCGCCCTCGGAAGGTGCAGTAGGACTGCGCGGCCCGCCCGGTTCATTCAGAGACAGGGGGGCATGTATGCCTCCCTGTCTCTTTCCCCGAAGTCATTCTTCCCGAGCACGTTCATGATGCCATGGCATCGTCGGAGTTTCTGCGGGCCTTAGCGTGCAATGGACGCACGTGAGGCCGTCCTTGCACATCACCCTGCGGGGCGGCCTATGTCTGGGGATGGGAAGGCCGATCCCGGCCTCTGCGGCTCCCTTCGTACAAATACATCAGAGCGAGGTCTATCCCCCTCGGTCGAGATACAAACTGCTGAGATCATTGCTTGCGCCAATGATCTCCCATGCTCTTAGCGGATACACACCGGTAGCTGGCACAGTGCTTCTCCTGATCGCGACGGGGGGAGGGCCCACGATCAGGCCGGCGGCGGCCCTCCAGCGAATGGAGTCGGCGGTGATCCGTCGCCCCACCACTCGATCTCCGGCGTCAGCCACACAGCCGAGTGCTCCTGGACGCGACGCTGCACCTCGGACATGAGAGCCAGCACATCCCGAGCTGTGGCTGAGCCATCGTGGACGAAAAAGTTGGCATGGAGGTCGCTGACATGCACGGCGCCGACCGCGAGCCCTTTGCAGTCCGCCGCCTCGATGAGCCGACCAGCAAAATCGCCCGGGGGGTTGCGGAACATCGACCCGGCGTTTGGCTCAGCGGTCGGCTGGGTGGCCGCGCGTACCTCCAACAGTCGCCGCATCTCAGCCTGCACCTCCGCACCAGGCCTTGGTTCGAGGAGCAGCGTCGCGCCCACTACCATCACCCCCGCGCCGCGAAGACTCGACTGGCGATAGTCAAACCGCAGTTCGTGCCGATCGAGGGTGAGGAATCCGCGCGCGCCAAATACTTCAACCTGCTCGACGAGCGGCCCAATGCATCGACCGTCGCCGATTCCGGCGTTCGTTTGTAACGCGCCGCCAACCGAACCCGGAATCCCAACCGCAAACTCGAGGCCGCCGAGGTCGTGTTCCGCAGCGGCGCGCGCGAGCGCCGGCAACATCACGGCGGCGCCGGCGGATACCCGTTCGCCCTCGATCCGCAACCCGCCACATGCGTGGCGAAGCGAAACTACTAACGCCTCGATCCCCTCGTCCGCGACCAGCAGATTCGACCCCCCGCCCAACACACGCATTGGCAGCTGGGCCGAGCGGGCCCACAACATCAGCCGCTCGAGCTCCACGAGATCTCGTGGCGTCGCGAAGTACCGGGCTGGCCCACCCACACGCAAGTACGTATGCCGCGCCAGCGGCACGCGCTCTAGCACTTCGATTCCATCGGGGACGTGAGGGACTGCCATGCACCGATGGTATGAGGGGTAGACCGCGCATGCACGGCGACGCGCTACGACGGGCCCCGGGGACCGAGTTCAGAGTAGGCTTCAACGCTGTGTTAACAAATCGTGTTGCGCGGCCCTCTCATGAGGGACCACACTTGAAGTGATGACCACCGTACTGCTTGTCGAGGACGATGCAGCCATCCTCGATGCTGTTGCCTACAATTTGAAGCGAGACGGCCACAGCGTGGTCACGGCAAGCGACGGGCTGGACGGCCTCCGCCTCTCGCGCGAAGTGGATCCCGACCTCATCGTGCTCGACCTCATGCTGCCTCGTATGTCCGGCCTGGATGTCTGCCGCATCGTCCGCACCGAGCGGGCCGTACCCATTCTGATGCTTACCGCCCGCGACACGGAGGTGGACAAGGTGGTGGGCCTCGAAATCGGGGCGGACGACTACGTCACCAAGCCATTCTCCATGCGGGAGCTCATGGCGCGGATCAACGCCGCCTTACGCCGTGACCGCATTTCCCGCGAGGCAGGTGGGCCGGAAACAACGCGGACGGAAGCGCTAGAAGGCGGTGGTATCATCCTCAATATCACCGCGCACGAGGCGCGTCTGGACGGTCGTCTCGTCCCGCTGCGCCCCAAGGAGTTCGATTTACTGGAGTACCTGATGCGGCACCCGGGACAGGTGCTCTCCCGTGAGATGATTCTCGACTCCGTGTGGGGCTACAGCTACGGCGGGGAAACACGCACCGTGGACGTCCACATCCGCTGGCTCCGTGAGAAGCTCGAGGCCGAACCCGGCCGACCGGCCCACATCCTCACCGTACGAAGCGTCGGCTATAAGTTCGCGACGTGATGGGGAGCAGAGACTCCCCTCTTACCGTCGGAGCGCTGCTGATTCTCGCGGCGCTTGCTGTCGCGACACTTCCCACGCCCCTCGCCACCGCCGCAGCCGTCGTCGTGGTGCTTGCCACCGTACTCATCGGGCGACGACCGGAGACGCAGACAAGGCCATCTGAGTCTCCCGCCTCCTCTCTGCTCGTCGACCTGGCCTCGTTGATCGAGCCGCTGAATGAAGGCGTCGTCATCCTCGGCCCCGAACACACTGTCCTGGCCGCCAACCCAGCGGCCGCCCGCATCGTGGACCGGCCCATCGAGTCGATGGTCAACGTGTCGCTGATCCAGGCCGTCCGCGACCACGATCTGGCCGAGGTCGCCCGGCAGATGACGGGCCAACGGATCCAGATCCATCTGTCGACCGCCGGGCGTGAAGTGCTCGCTGCCGCGACGCCGGTCTCCGTGGGTGAGGTCCGGACGCTGCTGCTCATAGAAGACCTTACCGATCTCATCCGCGCTCAGCGCGCTCGCTCCGAACTCGTGGCCAACGTCTCCCATGAGCTCCGTACTCCACTCGCCGCCGCGCGCGCGCTCGCCGAAACCCTGTACGCCGGTGTGGATGAACTGGACGAGCGGGAGCGGTTCCTCGGTCGACTCGTCGAGGAACTCGGACGGCTCGGCGACATCATCCAACGCCTGCTCTGGTTGGCCCGGCTTGAATCGGGCGTAGAGCCGTTCACTATCGTGTCACTCGACTCGCGTTCGTTGCTGCAGGAGGCGGCTTCACGGATCGCCCCGGTGGCGGAACATCGTGGGGTGCGGGTCGAGGTAGCGCCGGCCAGCGACGCCGGTCCAGCCCTTGCCGACCGCGACCGGGTACTGGAAATCCTTTCGAATCTCCTCGACAATGCGGTCCGGCACAGCCCGGGAGACGAGACCGTCCACTTGAGTACGGCACGCGAGGACGGCTTTGTACGCTTCGAGGTCAGCGACCGCGGCCCTGGCATCCTGCCTCATGACCGTGAACGTGTCTTCGAGCGCTTCTATACGGCGGACCGATCGAGGGAATCAGGCGGCGGCAGCGGCCTCGGGCTCGCGATCGCCCGGCACATCGTCCAGCGCCTTGGCGGCCGCATCTGGATCGCCGACAACTCTAGCCCTGGTGCGACACTCTGCTTCACGCTCCCTGCGGCCGCGGCGAACGCTACAGAGCCAGGCCATGAGGCACCTGATTAGACTTGAGCTGGAACGGCCATAAGAGGCTGAGGAACATCCCCCAGGCGCTGAAGTATGCGACGCTTCCGCGCACGTCAGCATTCATGCTGTCCCGCTGCATTATCGGAGGGCCTGCCAAGCGATGACGGTCCTGGAGGCGATCGGCCTGGCGTGCGCGGCATTTGCGGCGGGTGGCATTAACTCGGTCGCGGGAGGGGGTTCGCTGGTCAGCTTTCCCGCGCTCCTCGCAGCTGGCTACCCGGCCAAGACCGCCAACGTCACGAACACCGTCGCGCTCTGGCCGGGCCATGTCGGCGGGTCACTGGGCTACCGCGATCTCCTCGTCCCCCAGAGGCGGACAGTGGTCGCCCTGAGCACCTCCAGCATACTGGGCGCGATTGCCGGGTCGGCAATCCTCCTGTCGACGCCGGAATCGGCGTTCGAAGCAATTGTCCCGTTCTTGATTCTGTTCGCCGTGCTGCTGCTGGCGCTTCAGACGCGGGTCGCCGTCTTCGTTGCCACCCGCCGCCAGCCGGGCGCCGCGAGCGGGCGCATCCCGGTCGTGCTGCATGCAGCGGTGTTCGGCCTGGCGGTGTACGGAGCGTACTTCGGTGCAGGCCTCGGCATCCTCACGCTGGCCGTGCTTGGGATCGTGCTGCCGGATGACCTGCAGCGCTCGAACGCCCTCAAAGGCGTGCTTTCGCTCCTCATCAATGCGGTCGCCGTCATCTACTTCGCGGCGTTCGGGCCAGTCGAGTGGTTGCCCGCGATCGTCATGGCGGCGGCGGCGCTCGCCGGGGGGTATCTCGGCGTGCATGTCGCGAGACGTCTGAGCTCGCAAGTCCTTCGCACAGCTGTCGTCCTGTTCGGCTTGGTCGTCGCGGGGATCCTCTTCGTGCGTTAGCAGTCGCTGTGCGGCGCCGCCGCAAGAATTTGGGCGGACCGGGTTTAATCCGGCATTAACCTCGCCGCTCGACGATAACTTGACCCAGAGGAAGCCAAGCATCGTACGGAGGACAAGTTATATGCGTTTGGCTCAATTCGGATGGCGGAAGGCCGGCCTGCTCGCCTTCCTCATCGCTAGTCTCGCAGTCTTCGCCGTGGCCTGTGGCGATGACGGCGAAGACGAAACCCCCACCCCTACAGCGGCGACAGGCACCAGCACCACGACAGCGCCGTCGACACCAACCGGGATCGCCGCAAACATTGGAAAGAGTGACAGCGCCCAGATTACAGGCGCGGGTGCCTCGTTCCCGGCGCCGATATACCAGGCCTGGTTCGACGACTACACGAAGGTCGCCAAAGGCGTCCAGGTCAACTACCAGTCGATCGGATCGGGCGGTGGAATCCAGCAGTTCACCGAGAAGACAGTGGAATTCGGCGCGAGCGACGCCCCGATGAGCGACGCGGAATTGGCAAAGGCGCCCGACGCCCAGCACATCCCCATGGTGCTCGGCTCGGTGATCGTCACGTACAACCTCTCTGGTGTGAGTTCGAAGCTGAAGTTCGACGGCGACACGGTCGCGAAGATCTACCTTGGGACGATCAAGAAGTGGTCCGACCCAGCTATCGCCGCGCTGAACACTGGCGTGAAGCTCCCCGACGAAAACATCCAGGTGATCTACCGCTCCGACGGATCGGGCACGACTTTCGTCTGGACCGACTACCTGTCCAATGTGAGCGCAGATTGGAAAAGCAAGGTCGGGATCAGCAAGAACCCGAACTGGCCGGTCGGCCAAGGCGGCAAGGGCAACGAGGGCGTCACGAACGCCGTGAAGCAGACGCCGAACGCCATCGGCTACGTGGAACTGAACTACGCGATCGCCAACAAGCTGCCCTATGCGGACATGAAGAACCAGGCCGGCAAGTTCGTCACTCCGACAATCGAATCGACGAGCGCCGCAGCAGCGGGCGTGACACTCCCGGACGACTACCGCGTCTCAATTGTGAACGCGGCCGGTGACGCATCCTACCCGATCGCGTCCTTCACCTATCTGCTGGTGCACAAGGACACCCCGAGCTGCGATAAGCAGAAGCCGCTGGTGAACATGCTCTGGTGGGTCTTCCACGACAAGGGTGCAGCTGAGACGGCCGCATCGCTCGACTACGCTCCTTTGCCGGAGAAGGTAACCCCAAAGATCGAGACTACGCTCAAGGGTCTCACCTGCGGCGGTCAACCGATCCTTCCAAAGTCGTAGAGTTCATCGTATCGGGCATAGTCTGGGCGGGCTGGAGCCCGCCCAGACCGACCCTACGAAGGCGAGGCACATGGCAGGCATCACCAAGGAAGGGGCGCGGCAGCGTACCCTGATTAATCGTATCCGGGCAGGCGAATGGATCTTCACCGCCCTCGTGTCTGTCGCCGCGCTCACGGTGCTCCTGATCATCTTCGGCCTGTTCTACGAACTCACGACCAGTTCATGGCCCGCGGTAAAACACAACGGCATCGACTTCATCCGGGCTACCGCATGGGATCCGCCGCGGGAGATCTTCAACGCGGGAGCATTCATCGTGGGTACCGTTATTACGTCGCTGGCCGCGCTGGTGGCCGCGACCATCATCGGGGTCCTGGTAGCCCTGTACCTCGTAGAGATCGCGCCGCCAGCGCTCGCACGGCCCATCTCATTCATGGTTGAGTTGCTGGCCGCGATACCCAGCGTGGTCTACGGCCTGTGGGGCATCTTCGTGCTCGGGATCTTTATCCGGGACAGGTTCGGCCCCACGTTCACCGACGCGTTCGGCTTCATCCCGATCTTCGACGGCACTCCCCTCATCACCGGGCTGTTCTCGGCCATCGTCATCCTCACCATCATGATCCTGCCCACCATCATGGCCGTCTCCCGAGACGTCATCGCCGCCGTGCCATACAGTCAGCGCGAAGGCATCGTGGCGCTCGGGGCGACGCGCTGGGAGATGATCCAGCTCACGGTAATCCCGTACGCGCGCTCCGGCATCCTCGGTGCCGCCATCCTCGGCCTCGCGAGAGCTGTTGGGGAGACGCTGGCCGTCACACTCGTGATCGGCAACCGCGTTGGCATCCCCAGCACCATCTTCGACCCCGCTTACACGATGGCGAGCGTCATCGCCAACCAGTTCAATGAGGTGGAAAACTCGATGCATCGAGCATCGCTGCTGGAAGTAGCGCTGGTGCTGCTGGTCATCACGTTCCTAATCAACGTCGCGGCCCGGCTGCTCGTCTGGCGCGTCACGGGCGGCCAGCGCGTATCGGTGGTGGAATAATGGTTAGCGTCGCAGAAGCATCGGATCCGCTCCGCAGACGGCGACACCTCACCGACCGCACGATGACGTCGATCATGATCGCCGCTGTGGTGATCGGCATCACCCCGTTGATCCTGATCCTCTTCTATCTGCTGACGAAGGGGATCCCGGGGCTCAGCCTCGACCTGTTCACCGAGGATCCGAACCGGCCTGGCCTTCCGGGTGGTGGGGTCCGCAACTCGATCGTCGGCAGTGCGATCATGGTCGGCACGGGCACATTGATCGGCGTGCCCATCGCGGTGGGCTGCGGCATCTTTCTTTCGGAGTACGGCCAGAACCGGCTGGGGACGGCGCTGCGGTTCCTCGTAGACGTGCTGGCAGGGATTCCTTCGATCACGATCGGGCTGTTCATCTACGGTCTGGTCGTCGTCCGGCAGGGCGAGTTCACTGGGTTCGCCGGCGGGCTCGCGCTCGCCATCCTCTTCCTGCCGATCGTCGCGCGGATCACGGAAGAAATGATGCTGCTGGTACCGCGGTCTGTCCGTGAGGCGTCACTCGCCCTGGGCGCCCCGCGCTGGGTGACGACGCTGCGGGTAGTTGTCCCCACAGCGCTGCCCGGCATCGCGACGGGCGTCATGCTGGCCCTTTCGCGGATTGCGGGCGAGGCGGCACCGTTGCTCTTCACCGCGCTGGGCAATCAATTCTATTCCACGGACCTCTTCCACGCGATCGATGCGTTACCGTTGCGGATTTTCGTCTATGCGGTAGGGCCGTATGACTACTGGCACGATCAGGCGTGGGCGATGAGCCTTATCCTAGTACTGTTCATCCTGGCGGTGAGTCTGGTCGTGCGCTGGGTCATCGGCACGAAAGTCGTCGTCCGAGCCTAGCTCACGCCGCAGCAGAAGCGAGGTACCACCGAATGGTTGATAGCGACGTCCGGCCTACAACGGAGGCCGCGAGCCAGACGACTGGCGACACACAGGGCTTCCAGTTCATGCCGCAGAACGCCCTCGGAAGTAGCCCCACCGCCGAGGAACTGGGAGACGGGACCATCGCCCTTCGCGCTGAAAACGTGAATGCGTACTACGGCGCCAAGCGGGCCGTCGGCGACGTATCGATGAATATCAATGCAAATCGGGTCACTGCGCTCATCGGGCCGTCCGGGTGCGGCAAGTCGACGTATATCCGCTGCTTCAACCGGATGCATGAATTCACCCCACACGCCCGCGTGGAAGGTCATATCTACCTCGGCGACACGGACATCTATGACCCGAGTGTGGATGCCACGCGCGTCCGCCAGCGGATCGGCATGGTCTTCCAGAAGCCGAATCCCTTTCCCACGATGTCTATCGAGGAGAATGTCTCCGCCGGGCTCCGGTTCACGAACATCCGGAATCGTTCTGAGATCCATGACCGCGTCGAAACCGCGCTGAAGCAGGCTGCGCTCTGGGACGAGGTCAAGAGCGACTTGAAGAAGCCGGGCATCGCGCTCTCAGGCGGGCAACAACAGCGGCTCTGTATCGCGCGGGCGATCGCCGTCGAGCCGGACGTGGTGCTGATGGACGAGCCGTGCTCCGCCCTCGACCCGATCGCGACGCTGAAGATCGAAGACCTCATGCGCGGTCTGGCTGAACGGTTCACCATCGTCATCGTCACCCACAACCTCCAGCAGGCGGCCCGCGTCAGCGATTGGACGGGGTTCATGCTCGCGGGAGAGGACGGCGTCGGCCGCCTCATCGAGTACCGGCCGACCCACGAGATATTCACAAACCCGCAGGACGAGCGCACCGAGGCGTATATCACCGGCCGCTTCGGCTAGGAGCCTTGGAAGGGATCGAGATGTCACGCGAGCAGTTTCACAGAGGTCTGCAGGGACTCCAGGACGGCGTCCTCGATATGGGATCGATGGTCGACCGGCAGATCGAGCGCTCGATGCAGGCGCTCGTGAACCGCGATGCCGCACTCGCGGAGGCGGTCATCCGCGACGACGCGGAGGTGAACCGCGCGCGCTTCCACCTGGACAACATCTGCCTCTCGCTACTGGCGATGCAGGCCCCGATGGCCAGCGACCTCAGACTGATCGTCTCGGTCCTCTCCATGATTACCGACCTCGAACGCATGGGAGACCACGCGGAGGGCATCGCCAAGATCGTCCTGCTCATGCGCGACGAACCGCTGGTGAAGCCGCTCATCGATATCCCGGCGATGGCTCAGCACGCCCGGGCCATGCTCCAGGGCGTCCTGGATGCGTTCGTCCAGCGCGACGCCGAGGCTGCCTATCGCGTGGGCGCTGCGGACGACGAGGTGGATGTGCTGTACGAGCGCGTCTACCAGGACCTCATCGCGATCATGGTGAAAGACCCTTCGACGGTGGAGGCATGCACATACCTGCTCTGGACAGCGCACAACCTCGAACGCATCGCGGACCGCAGCACGAATATCGCGGAGCGCGTCGTCTTTACCGCGACAGGCATGCTTCCAGAAATGGACGTCTCGACGTACTAAGCCTGTTCGTAGTCCTCCGCCGCCACCGGCACCATGCCTGACACTCCGCCCGGCCCGACCGATCTGCCAGGACGGAGTACGAGCACAACCAGCAGGCTGGCGAGGACCGAGAGGAACACCCCAGTTGCCAGCGTAGCCGTCCCCGCCTCGACTATCTGGCTGTACGAGATGTTGTAAGCCGACGCGATCAGCATTTGCGTGAAGCCGAGGGTTGCCGCCGCCAGACCAGCCATGCCAGTGAAGGGCACGAGCGCGCTCGCGGTTGCTGGAGCACGGGTCATTCCCAGCCCCAGCGCCACGAGGAACATCGGCAGCAGCACAGCGGCAACGTGGTTTGCGCCACTCCACGCTGCCAGCGCCATGATTGCCGCCCCAGCGGCGGCAGTGCTGACCCCCACCATGACCGACCGATGCGGCGAGGTCCGCGTCACGAGCCGAGCTGACAGCGTCGCCCCACCCATGATCCCGGCCGCCACGAACGCGAAGCTGAAGCCATAAGCTCGGGCGCTCAGTCCAAGTTCGTCTATCAGCACGAATGAGGACGAAGAGATGAAGACCAGTTGACCGCCGAACATCAGCCCCAGAATGAGGGCATACGTACAGAACGTGCGGCTCGCAAGGAGCTTCCGATAATCCGCCGCCAGACTGGCGTCGCCCGGCCCACGGCCCCCTGACCGCCGGTTCGTCTCAGGCAACAAAACGCGATACGCGACACCGAGCACGACTCCAGTCACCGCGAGCGCAACGAATACGGCATGCCAGCCAAACGCATCGTGAAGGACGCCGCCGATGATCGGGGCAATCGCCGGGGCGAGCGGTAACGCAATCGCCATGTATGCGATGACACGCCCAGCACGCGCCCGCCCATACACATCGAGCACGATGGCCTGCCCCACTACGGGCCCCGCTCCACCGCCCAGCCCCTGCAAGATGCGGCCCACGAGGAGCATCCACACCGAGGTGGCGCTCAACGCGACAAGACTTCCAGCCACGAAAATCGTCAGTCCAACCAATAGCAGAGGCCTGCGGCCATAGCGGTCGGATGCTGGCCCATAGAAGAGCTGCGAACCGGCGAAGCAGACGATGAAGAGTGTGACCGCGAGTTGCAGGTTCGATTCCCGGGTGGCGAACTCGTCTGCCATTGCTGGCATCGATGGGAGGAACATATCCACTGACAGCGGGGCCATCGCCGTGAGGGCGATGAGCACGACCAGCGCAGGCCAGGTCTCAGCGCGCGCGCGGTCGCCATCCGTCAGGCGGGCACCACCCTCGCTAGCCATCCAACGCCTGACGCACCAACTCCTGGCCCTCCTCGCTCAATTCGAGGGCAAGCGCGAACTCTCGTCCCTTTGGGCTCATCTTGCGCCACGATTTTCTGAGCACATCCACCATCTTGTCGTTGTCCCCGACACGGTCCGTTAGCTCATCGAGCTGGAGCTGCAGGAAGACGAGGCACAGTCCATCTTCGAGTGCCTGCACCTCCGGATCGAGCGTGAGACGCTCCTTCCGCACGATCTGCTGGACTCGCGTGATCGTTTCCGCATCGTAGCCCACGCTCTCCAAGATCCTCCCAGTCTCATCCGCGTGGAACCGATGCAAGTCACGCCGCCAGCGCAGGTAGCCACTGCGCCCCGCCGGATACGACGACCGAGGCATCATCCAGCGCCGGATGTGATGCGCGCGGGCAGCAAGCAGCAGCGGTTCTCCCGATTCGGGGCTCAACTGCCGCACCCATTCCGTGAGCATCTCCGCGTGCACGAGCTCCTTGGGACGCTTGCCCCCCGTGCCAGTGAGCATGGTCGGATCCTCGGCATTCGCGGCATCGATCAAGGCGATGGCACGATGAAATCGTCCCGGATCACTCATCATTGGGCCAACTCAACTCAATCCTTCGCGAGAGTACACTCTAGCCAGGTTTCTTGAGGAAGCATAACGTCGGTGTTACCATCAGGAGACCATTGTCGGTGAAGTTGACCATATTACTCAAGATTGTGGATGATAGTATCCAGTCAGTGGGGAGATAGGCTATGACCACCACCCGAACCGACGCTCCCGGGCGTGTGATCCCGATTCTTGAGAAGGAATTCGAGGACTTCCGCACCGAGGCCACGGCCTTCCTCGAAGGCCAGCGCGACGAAGCGCAGTTCATCGGCTTTCGGCTGAAGCAGGGCGTGTACGGCCAGCGGCAGCCAGAGCGGCAGATGATCCGCGTGAAGCTGCCGTTCGGCGCCGTGACCGCGGATCAGATGGACGCCTTTGCTCAGGTGGCTGCGGACTATGCCCCGCTGCGCAAGGGGCACGTGACGACGCGCCAGAATTACCAGTTCCATCACATCCCACTCGCGAAGATGCCAGAGGTACTGGAACTCCTTGGGGACGTAGGCCTATCGAGCCGCGAGGCTTGCGGAAATACTGTCCGCAACGTGACAGGCGACCCCTACGCCGGTGTCCGTCCGGACGAGCCATTCGATACCTCCCCCTACGCCGGCGCCTTCGTACGCTACTTCGTCCGCCAGGACCTCACACAGCTGCTGCCGCGCAAGTTCAAGGTCGCGTTCACCGGCAGCGAGCAGGACGAGGCGATCACCGATATTCACGACCTGGGATTCATCCCTGAGATCCGCGAGGTCGACGGCACGCCAACCAGGGGATTCCGCATGGTAGCCGGCGGCGGACTCGCGATCATGGCGAAGCATGCAGTCGTCCTGCGTAAGTGGGTGTCTGTGGACGACTACCTGCGAGTCTCTGAGGCGGTGCTGCGCATCTTCAATGCCGCCGACGAACTGCGGAAGAACCGAGCCAAGGCGCGCATCAAGTTCCTCGTCCACCGGGTGGGCGAGGCGGAGTTTCGCCGCATGGTAGACGAAGAGCTGCAGAAGCCGTGGGCGCAGCAGCGCATCCCGCCAGACGGCCTGCTGTTCTTGGATGACGAGGAGGCGGATGCGCCGCGGATCCCCGTGAACCGGGAGCAGCCCGGTGCCGACCGTGCGGAGTTCGAGCGCTTTGTCAGCGCGAATGTGCGCAAACAGCGCCAGTCTGGTTACTGCACGGTGGACGTGAAGATCCCGCAAGGCGATCTGCTCCCCGAGCAATTCCGCGGCATCGCGGAAACGATGCGCACATACGGCAATGGCCGCGCGCGTACCTCGGTCAATCAGAATATCGTCCTGCGCTGGATCCCCGAAGGCAGCCTCTACCCGGTCTGGAGGGCGTTGGGCGAACTGGGGCTCAACGAGGCGGGCGCGGGGGAGATCACCGATGTCGTCTCTTGCCCCGGAACCGACTCCTGCAAACTCGGCATCACCTGCTCTATGGGGCTCAACCGCGCGGTGACCGAGAAGCTGTACGAGATGCGCATCGATGATCCGACGACGCGCAAGATGCGTGTCAACATGAGCGGCTGCCCGAACTCCTGCGGCCAGCATCACATCGCAAGCATCGGCTTCCACGGCGCAGCCATCAAGGCCGCGAACGACGGCGGGCGGCAAGTGCCCGCCTACCACGTCTTCCTCGGAGGTACGCGCGGCAACGGCCGCATCCGTATCGGGCAACTGCTCAAAGCACGCGTGCCATCGAAGCGGGCGCCGATCGTCGTCGAGCGGTTTGTCCGCTACTACGAAGCTGAGCGTCAGACGCCTGAGGAAGAGTTCGACGCGTTCGTCGACCGCGTGGGCGCGGCGCCATTCGAGTCGCTGCTGC
>CAYGHU010000009.1:0-9152 GCA_964349785.1 uncultured Dehalococcoidaceae bacterium
CAGCTGAGCAGTGTGTGTGCGGTCGACCGGTACGACCACTTCGAGGTGGTCTATCATCTGCAGTCGCTCGACCGTAACCACCTGATTGTTGTGAAGGCTCGGCTTGGCGATCACGAGCGTGCTTCGCTCCCCAGCGTCTATCCGGTGTACAAAGGTGCTCTGCTTCAAGAGCGCGAGGTGTATGACCTGATGGGGATCCAGTTCGAGGGCCATCCTGACTTGCGGCGGTTGTTCCTCTGGGAAGGCTATCCCGGCTTCCCGTTACGAAAGGACTTCTTGCAGATCGAGGGGCATCACCCTGGTCTCCCGAAGTTCCCGTTCGAGGAAGCAGGGAAACAGGCGCGATGACCACCGCTAGCGAGCCTTACGTCCTCAACATCGGGCCGCAGCACCCTTCGACGCATGGTGTGTTCCGTCTGCGTGTTGTAATGGACGGCGAGCGTATTCAGGATATCGATATGGTGGTGGGGTACCTTCACCGTTCGATGGAGAAGCTGGCCGAGGAGCGTACCTACACGCAGAACATCCCGTTCACAGACCGGGCGGACTATCTCGCCGCGATGTCAAACAACCTTGGATACTGCCTTGCGGTAGAGCAGCTGGCAGGTGTGGAAGTGCCCGAACGCGCCTCGTACTTACGAGTCATCTTCGCGGAACTGCAGCGCATTGCCAGCCACTCGATGGCGAACGGGACGTTCATCAACGATGCTGGGGCGTGGCAGACGCCGCTCATGTACATGTTCCGCGAGCGGGAGAAGATACTCGACCTCTTCGAGATGACCTGCGGAGCGCGGCTGACGACGAACTACATGCGCATCGGTGGAGTCGCCTTCGACCCGCCGGAGGAGTTCTACCCGGCGGTAAACGCGCTCGTGGACGAGCTGCCAGACCGGATCGCCGAGTACACGGAATTGCTCGTCGACAATGAGATTTTGCTGGCGCGGTCGCGTGGGGTCGGTGTCGTCTCCGCCGCCGACGCGATCAACGGCTCACTGGTTGGGCCGCTGTTGCGTGCGTCCGGGGTGCCATGGGATTTGCGCAAGGCCGAGCCGTACTGCGCGTACGCGGACTTTGACTTCGAGATCCCTGTGGGGCACGTAGGAGACTGCTACGATCGGTTCATGGTGCGACTGGAGGAGATGCGGCAGTCGGTCCGCATCATCCGGCAGGCGCTCGACGGTCTCCCCTCGGGGCCGCACAAGACCGAGATCCCGCTCGCATTGCGCCCCGAACCGGGCGAGTCCTACGCGCGCGTCGAGGGTCCTCGCGGCGAGCTTGGCTACTATGTCGTATCCGACGGTGGTCCGGCGCCGTTCCGCTTCCATATGCGTGCGCCGTCACTCATCAATCTGTCATTGCTGCGCGAGATGGCCGTTGGCTCATCGCTGCCGGATGCGATCGTCACGCTGGGCTCGATCGACATCGTGGTCGGGGAGATCGACCGATGATGCGAAGCGCCTGGCTCGATCCGGTGCGGGTACCGAGGGAGCGTCTCTCGTCTCGGATGTTGGTGGCGTTGGTCGGGACGCTACTTGTCTTCGCTGCCGCCAACGTCGCGATTGCGGTGCTCATCGTCAGCGGCCGCCTCGATGGGCACTGGTACGATTTCCGAGACCTCGGGATCGGCGTGCAGGAGCTGCGCGAGTGGCTGGATGACCGCACGGCTGACCAGCCGGGGTGGCTGTCCGACCTTCTGGGCGATCACTGGCTGTCGTACCTCGTCAGTGCGTTGCTTGGGGCGATCGGTATCTTGACGTTCGTCGGCCTGTCGCTGCTAGCGTTGATCTGGGTGGAGCGCCGTCTGATCGGGCGGATCCAAATCCGGCGTGGCCCGAATCGCGTGGGGCCGTTCGGGCTCCTCCAACCGATCGCAGATGCTATCAAGCTGATCCAGAAAGAGACACTCATCCCCCGGGGAGCCGACCGGCTCATGTTCTACTTGCCGCCGGTGCTCGTATTCATTCCGGGGCTACTGGTATGGGCGCCGATCTCATGGGCGCCGCACATGACGTACATGGACACGAACGTGGGCGTACTTTACATCATCGCGGTCAGTTCACTGTCGACGCTGGCGATCTTCATGGCGGGGTGGTCATCCAACAACCATTACGCACTGCTTGGTGCGATGCGGACGGTGGCGATGATGATCTCGTACGAGATTCCGCTGAGTATCGCCCTGCTCTCGGTCGTGTTGTTCACCGGCTCGTTGCAGTTATCCGAGATCGTGCACTGGCAGTCGGATCACAACATGTGGCTCGGGGTGCTGATGCCGCTGGCGCTGTTCACGTTCTTCTTCTCCTCCACGGCTGAGCTGAACCGGACACCGAACGACATTGCCGAGGCGGAGTCCGAGATCGTCGCCGGATTCCATACGGAGTACTCGGGAATGAAGTTCGGCTTGTTTTATGCCGTGGAGCTGGGGAACGCCCTCGCGGTGAGTGCGTTCGTGGCCACATTCTTCCTCGGAGGCTGGTCACTCTTCGGCCTCGAGGAATGGGTGCCTCCGTACTTGATCCTGGTGACGAAGATCTCGGCAGGGTATTTCTTGTTGGTCTGGCTCCGTGGCACGCTGCCGCGATTCCGCCTGGACCAGTTGATGATGTTCGCCTGGAAGTACCTGATCCCGATCTCGCTGATGCAGGTGCTGCTCATCGCGCTCGAGAAGTCCATCTTTGAGCAGTGGGACGTGCCGGGAATCGTCCCACTAGCTATCTTCGCGGCGGTGAACGTCGTGTTCGCGGTCGTTGTCGTGCGGATGTGGGCGCGGCTGCTCGGCTACCGGCCTGAGCATGAGGTCCTTTTGAGCCCAATGCTCACCACGGAGGTCGGCGGGTTGCGCGCCGCTGAACGGATGCGGGTGGCGCCCTAGTGGAGTCGACCGGGATCATTGTCGCTTTCTGGCTGTTATCCGCGCTCACTGTCGGGAGTTCGCTGCTCGTCTTCATATCGAGAAACCTCCTTCACGCAGTCTTATTCCTGGTGCTCTCGTTCCTTGGCATGGCTGGGCTGTTCGGCACACTCTCCGCCGACTTCATCGCGGTGGCACAGGTGCTGATTTATGCAGGCGCGATCTCGGTACTGCTTGTATTCGCGGTCATGCTGACCCCCCTCGCATCACGAGACAACGCGAACTCGCTGTTTGTGCTGCCGGGTGTGCTGATTGGTATCGCTTTTGCCGGCATCGTCGGGTTCGTCGCCGTTGACGTCGATTGGCCCGAGTTGACCGGAGATGCCCTGCGCGGGCGTGACTTCGTGACCACTGTGGACGCCATTGGCTCCGCGCTGCTCGATCCGTACATCCTTGCGTTCGAGATCGCCTCGGTGCTGCTACTCGCGGCACTCATCGGTGCCATCCTGCTGGTGCGGGAGGACGAACCGGCATGAGCGTCACCATCGCGCACTACCTCGTGGTGTCGGGAATTGTGTTCGGCATAGGCATCGCGGTCGCGTTGTCGAAGCGCAACGCCATCGCGGTGCTCATGGGCGTCGAGTTGATGCTCAACGCGGTGAATCTGACGTTTCTCGCGTTTTCGAGGTTCAGTTCAGCCTTTGAGGAAGGTGACGCGCCGCTCGCCGGACATGTATTTGTCGTGTTCGTGCTTACGGTCGCGGCGGCCGAGGCGGCGGTCGCCTTGGCGATGGCGGTGCTTGTATACCGAAGACGTGAGACCGTCGACCTCGACCGCATCAACCTGATGCGCTGGTAATGCGAGGACAGCGCTGATGTGGGTGAAGTTCATGGATGTACCGGACGGCTATGCGGCCGTCATCTGGAAGGAGTTGTTCTCTACCGAGGCGCTATCCGTGCGGATCGTCCCGCCACTCGAGATGGGAGCCATGCGTGACCCTCGTGAGATCTGGGTGCCGGATGGCAAGACGCACGTAGCGCGAGAGGTGTTGAACAAGATCTGATGCTGTTTGGCGACATTCCCGAGGCGGCCGTATGGGCCATCTACTTCGTGCCGCTGGCCTCGGCAGTGCTGGTGGCCGCATTCCTCCGGCATCGCCCGCGCGAGGCAGGGCGGCTCACCATCCTTGCGGTCGGAGTGTCCTGGGTGCTGGCGTTGTGGGCGCTCGACACCGTACGTGGACATGATGGCGAGGCGGTAGGCTTTGACCCGCATATGTGGGTCGAGATCTTCAACCTCAATGTGGCATTTGGAATCCGTCTCGACGGGCTCACCGGGATCATGTTGGTGGTCGTCACCAGCGTGGCGCTGCTCGTCCAGATCTACTCCACGGAGTACATGCGAGGTGATGGCGGATACGCACGCTACTACGCGTACATGGGCCTCTTCACGTCGTCGATGCTCGGTCTGGTGCTCGCATCGAGTCTCTTGCAGTTGTTTGTCTACTGGGAGCTGGTCGGACTTTCCTCGTATCTGCTCATCGGGTTCTGGTTCCACCGGCCGGCCGCGGCAGCGGCCGCTAAGAAGGCGTTCATCGTTACGCGGTTTGGCGACTTCGGATTTCTGTTGGGTGTGTTGCTGATCTGGTCAAAAACCGGTGAATTCGACATTGCGACGATCAACGCGCACGCCGAGGAGCTGTCTACGGCGGTCCTGGCCGGGTTCACGCTCGGGTTGTTTGCGGGCGCGGTGGGCAAGTCCGCGCAGTTCCCGCTGCACATCTGGCTCCCTGACGCGATGGAAGGGCCGACACCGGTCTCCGCCCTCATCCACGCCGCGACGATGGTCACGGCTGGCATCTATCTCATCGCGCGATTCTTCCCGGCATTCGAGGCGGCTCCCGCCGAAGTGCGGACGACCATTGCGTATGTCGGTGCACTGACCGCGCTGCTCGCCGCGACGATGGGCATCGTCGCAACCGATATCAAGCGGGTACTGGCCTATTCGACCATCTCTCAGCTGGGATACATGGTGCTTGCGCTCGGCCTAGGCGGGTATGTGGCGGCGATCTTCCATCTGTTCACACACGCATTTTTCAAGGCGTTGCTCTTCCTGGGGTCAGGTTCGGTGAACCACTCGACGGGGACGTTCGATATGCGGTTGATGGGGGGGCTGCGGAACTCGATGCCGATTACATTCGTGACGTTCGTCATCGGGTCGTTGTCGCTGGCTGGAGTGTTCCCGCTGGCTGGCTTCTGGAGCAAGGACGAAGTGCTCCTCGACGCGTGGGATGAAAATCGCTTCCTGTTCGTCATCGGCATCCTCGTGGCATTCATGACGGCGTTGTATATGTTCCGCGCTATCTTCATGACCTTCTTCGGTGAGTACCGAGGCGGCGCGCAGCCTGAACACGCCAGCGACCATGGCGACGTGCACCACGGCATCCCTCATGAATCGCCGCTCGCGATGTGGGCCCCGCTCGCGATCCTCGCGGTGCCAGCCGTGATCATCGGGTTCGTGAATATCGACGGTGGCTTTGGGCATGTGATCGAGGGAGCACTGCCCGAGGGGCTTCGACACGGGCACGCCGATCCGGAGACGGTCGTCCTGGTGAGTTCGACAATTGCGGCGCTGCTGGGGATTGGGGCAGCGGCGGCAGTGTACCTCGCGCGTGTGCCGAGATCCGAGGCGATTCGAGCGCGCCTCGGGCCGTTGCCGGCTATCGTCGAGAACAAATACTACATGGACGTGCTGGCGGAGGACATCATCGTCCGGCGCGGGCTGTACGGGGGCGTCTCACGGCTGGCCGAGCTGTTCGATACGTACGTTGTCGATATGGCCGTGAACACGGTAGGAAAGGCCACACGTATCGCGAGCGAGGTGTCGCGGCGTTCGACGATGGGACAGCAGCAGGCGTACAGCTCGCTCTTACTGGCGGGAGTCGTGGTCACGGTCGTGGTGATCTTCGTGCTGAGTGGAAACGTGCTGGAGCGGTAGATGCTGACAGTCTTCTTGCTGCTCCCGGTGGTTGGCGCCGCGATGATCGCCTTCCTGCCTCGCGCACGTGAGCACGAGGCGAAGTGGATCGCGCTGGCCGCCTCGGGCCTGGCGTTCGCGCTCTCGATCGTGGTGTTCGTGCGGTTCGATGCCGACCAAGCCGGCTATCAGATGGTTGATCGCTTCGAATGGATCCGCGCGGGCGACGCCGGTTTCTCCGTACAGTACGTGCTTGGTGTCGATGGACTGTCGGCGCCGATGGTGTTGCTGACTGGCCTTCTGTCGCTGGCCTCGGTGCTCGTGTCTTTCAATGTGAAGCTGCGGACGAAGGAATACTTCATCTGGTTGCTCGTCCTCGAGACGGCGGTGTCTGGCGTCTTCCTCTCGCTCGACCTCATCCAGTTCTTCCTGTTTTGGGAGCTGGAACTGTTGCCGATGTACCTGTTAATCAGCGTCTGGGGATCGGGGCGCAAAGAGTACAGCGCGATGAAGTTCCTGCTGTACACGATCTCAGGCTCCGCACTCATGCTCGTTGGTTTCCTCGTGCTGGGATTGAGTGCGGGTACGTTTGATATAGCAGAGCTCACTGCTTCGGCGCCGACTGAAGCGGTCTTGCCGCTCGCCGTGATCTTCTGGTTCATCATGGCCGCTTTCCTCGTGAAACTGCCGGTGTTTCCGGTACACACCTGGCTGCCGGATGCACACACCGATGCGCCTACCGCGGTCTCCGTCATGCTTGCTGGTGTCCTGCTGAAAATGGGCGGCTACGGGATGCTGCGCATCGCGCTGCCAATCCTACCGGAACAGGCGCATGACTTCCGGGTAGTGCTTGCTGCGATTGCGGGATTCAGCGTTGTCTACGGGGCGCTCATTACGATCCGCCAGCGCGACTTGAAGCGTCTAGTGGCCTACTCCTCAGTCTCGCATATGGGGTATGTGCTCCTCGGCGTCGCCGCTATGGGCTCGGTGTCGATGTCGGGCGCGGCGCTGCAGATGTTCACACATGGCACGATCACGGGGCTGCTTTTCATCATGGTGGGACTTGTGTACGACCGGGCACACACCCGGCAGATCTCCGAGTTGAGCGGGCTGATGCACCATATGCCGCTCATCGGCGTAGTGATGGTCGTGACCGGCCTAGCGGCCCTCGGATTGCCGGGGCTGTCCGGCTTCGTCGCTGAGATTACCGTCTTCCTCGGCTCGCTCAGCGTGCACCCCGCAGCGACGATCGCTGCCGTCTTCGGTGTAGTGCTTGCGGCGGGATACATTCTGTGGACGGTACAGCGTGTCTTCATGGGCCCTCCGAGCGAGCGCTGGGCGCATCTGCCCGACGCCACCGAGTGGTGGGAACGCACAGCGATGGCCGGCATGCTCCTCTCCATCTTTGTCGTGGGTATCTATCCGCGCGTGCTGACGGACGTCATTGAGAGCGGGATCGACCCAATCGCGGCGATCGTGCAGAGGGGCGCATAGGCGATGAATACCCTCGAGCAGCTGCATCACATCGCACCGGCGGTCACGCTTCTTGTCGGGGCGGCGATTGTCCTTGGCGCCGACCTAGTCACGGACCGTAAGGTTTCCTCGCAATGGCTTGCGTTGGTGGTGCTGGTCGTTGCAACGGTCATGACGTTCTGGCAGGTGATAGCCGGACTTGCGGGAGAGTCCGCAATCGGCGGAGCCATCATCGTCGACGAGTTCAGTCTGTACTTCTCGTTCCTGCTCATTGCCGTAACCGCGGCCGTGGTTATCGCCTCGAGCGACGGGCTGGACCGGGTCGAACAGCGAGGCGAGTTTTATGCCCTTTTGCTCACCTCGACGGCGTCGATGGTGCTGCTGGCGCAGGCGCAGGATCTGATCATGATCTTCGTCGCGCTTGAGACGACGTCGATCGTGCAATTCGTGCTGGCAGGGATCGCACGCGATGACCGCTCTTCCGAAGCTGGACTGAAGTACCTGCTCACCGGAGCGATCTCCGCCGCAGTGCTGCTTTACGGGTTCGCGTTCCTGTTCGGACTCGCGGGGACCACCTCGCTAGCAGGTATCGCTGGATTCGTGGGGAGTGGCGCGGAGGAGACGCGACTCGCCGTCATCCTCGCATTCGTCCTTATAGCGGCCGGGCTCGGCTTCAAGATGGCGATTGTCCCGTTCCAGGCATGGGTCCCGGATGTTTATCAAGGGGCACCGACCCCCGTGACCACCTTCCTCTCGGTCGCGTCGAAGGCGGGCGGGTTCGCTATTGTGCTACGCATCTTCTATACGGGCCTCGGTGGGGGCGACACCTTCATCTCTGAGGACTGGGCGAAGATGTTCGCCGTGTTTGCGGCGCTATCGATGACGTTCGGAAACCTCGCCGCGATCCAGCAGACCGATGTGAAACGGCTGCTCGGTTACTCCTCGATCGCGCAGGCGGGGAATATCGCCGTCGGCCTAGCGGCGGTGGGCGCCGGGAGCACGCTCGGGCCAGCGGCCGTGTTGTTCTTCCTTGGCACCTATGCGGCGACGAACCTCGGTGCGTTCATCTCTGTGATCATCGTCTCGAACCGGATGGGATCGGATGAGATTCGCGATTACGCGGGGTTGCTGCGGCGTTCACCTGGGGTCGCGATCGTACTCATCCTGTGCCTGCTGTCGCTGACGGGCATCCCGCCGACGGCCGGCTTCATCGCCAAGGTGTACATATTCAACAGCGCTGTGCAGACAGGTCAGGATTGGCTCGTGTGGCTGATTGTCGTGGCGGTGTTGAACACGGCCATCTCCGCTTACTACTACCTGCGTTGGGCACGCACGATGGTGCTCGATGAGCCGCAAGACGAGACAGTGTTCCAGCCGTCAGGAGCCACGGGCGGATTGTTGGCGCTCGCCGCCGTTGGGGTGCTGTTCTTCGGCCTCGTGCCGACGCCGCTCATCGAGGCGGCGCGACGGGCCGCGGAGACGCTCGTCTGACGTACGACATCGCAGTCGAACTGCACGAGACGCTGCCGGAGGAAGAACGCTCCAGCGTCGATGCGTCCGCATTGGCGGAGCTCCTTGGACGCGTGCTACAGGAAGAGCAGATCGCGGATGGAGCCGCGGCGACGCTCCTGATGGCCGGCGACGAACTACTACGCGAGTTGAACCGTGAACACCGAGACGCGGACGAGCCGACCGATGTGCTATCGTTTCGCGCCGCTGAAGGGGAGGCATTTCCGGGTGAACCGGATGAAGCACTCTACCTCGGTGATATCGCTGTGTCAGTGCCGATGGTGCGGCGGCAGGCAATGGCGGCCTCGATGGCGCCTGGCGAGGAACTGCGGCACGTCGTGTTGC
>CAYGHU010000009.1:9252-21644 GCA_964349785.1 uncultured Dehalococcoidaceae bacterium
CAGGCAATGGCGGCCTCGATGGCGCCTGGCGAGGAACTGCGGCACGTCGTGTTGCACGGGTTACTGCACCTGCTTGGCTACGACCACGAGACGTCCGAGGACGGTGCCCAGATGCGGGCACGCGAGGAGGCTGTCCTCGGAGCTGAGATCCACGCTGGGCGCGCCGAAGATGCCCACGGCGGCCACGAGTAGGATCGGGACAGCCGAACCGCCACTTGCTACGTCAGGACGCCGCACGATCGGAGGTCGGCGATCTCCGCTTCCGTATAGCCCGCGAGGTCGGCGAGCACCTGTGCCGAGTGCTGTCCGGAGATCGGAGCCGGGCCAGCGACCCGGGAGGGAGTCCGGTCCAGCTCAAACAGCGGGCCGATCATCCGCTGCGTGCCGACCGCCTCGTGCGCGACCTCTACGAACATGCCGCCGGCATGCGCATCTAGTGCGATCTGCTCCGGATAGTTCACGGGCGCTGCAGGTGCGCCCGCGGCATCGAAGATCGCAATCCATTCCTGCACCGTGCGTGTGAGCAGCGTCTGGCGCACTTGCTCACGGAGTGTTTCGGCGACTACGAGGTTGGCCGGGTCGCGCGGGTCGAAACCGGGTTCGTCGTGGCGATCACCGGTAATGTCAATCGCCTGGCGAAACGCTTCGCGATTCGCCGGGGTCAACGCACCGAGCACGATGCCGCCGTCCTTCGCGCGATATCCGCTGTAGAACAGGTTCGTGCCTCGCATGCGGCGCGAGAACTCGTCGCGTGCCGCAACAATCCGGTCATACGAGCCGCCTTCCTGCCGTACGCGCTCCATTTCATCGAGCAGTGGCTGGACGGCCACCGAGTCAGTGGCCGGTTCTCGCATGTTCTGGAAACCCGTGAGGTTGAGCACCGTGCGCAGCAGGGAGGCGCGCACGAGCTGCCCCTCGCCGGTCCGCGCACGATGATAAAGCGCCGCGAGCGCCGCCATTGCCGCCGCCATGCCGGTCGGCGCATCGCCGACAGCGAGCGCTACTGGCAGCGGGGCGCCGTGTTCATCGGACTTACCGTCCAGCGCGATCGCGCCGCCGTATGCCTGCGCTACGATGTCGGACGCGCTGCGGCTCGCGAGCGGACCGGTCGAACCAAACCCCGTGATATCGACGTATATGAGGTCAGGGCGGATCGCGGATAGCGTCTGGTAGTCGATGCCAAGACGCTCGGGTACGCCAGGCCGGAAGTTTATGACCACCACATCGATGTTCGGCACCAGCCGGTGGATAGCCTGACGGCCTTGCGGGTGCGCGACATCGATCTCGATGCTCTCCTTGCCGTGGTTCAACCAGGTGAAGGCTTTACCGTGGCCCCTCACCACGGCGCCGTTCGTGCGGAATGGCTCACCGCCGGGCGCTTCGACTTTGATCACACGCGCGCCTAGATCCGACAAATGCATGCCGGTCGCGGGTCCGGCGACGACCACAGAGAACTCCAGCACATTGATGCCAGCTAGCGGTCCGTCCGCCATTTCCTGTTCCTCCCGGGTTTGCCCTCACGGAAACGATCCCGTGTCACTTGTACGATATAAGAATCGTTATTGACGCGCTATGACCCTCGCCATAGTCTGCGGGGGAGCGCCCGGGCAAGTGTAGCGCCGTGCGCCGTCAGGAGGGGATGAGTATGACGGCCGATCCAGCGAGCACAACGACAACAGAGTCCCCACGGATGCCTCAGCTACGCCGACGGGCGTTGCTGCGTGGCGGCGCGCTTGCCGTCAGTGGCCTGGCGGCTGCCGCGCTGCTGGGCTGCGGCGGAGACGACGAAGAAGAAGACGCTGTGGGGCAGGGTAGCGTTGCGTCTCCGACGGCCACGACCGGCGGGAAATCGCCGGCTGACATCGCCAAGGAATGGGGCTCTGCGTACCCCTTCCAGTTTCCGGAGCCAGACAGTCCGCCAAAGAAAGGCGGCACCTTCCGCTGGTCCACCAACTGGGATCCCGCTACGTTCGACCCCTCGACGAGTCAAGCTGGCGGGACGATGGGCCCCACGAACATCGTGTACAACCGCCTGTTAGGCTACAAGCGAGGCGTGCACTTCGACCCGTTCAAACTGGAGTTCGAGCCGGAGATCGCCAAGCAGTGGGAGGTATCGCCGGACGGCCTCACTTACACATTCAAGCTGGCCCCGAGCGTGAAGTGGCAAAACGTTGAGCCGTTGAATGGCCGGCCATTCATCGCGAACGACGTTAAGCTGGCCTACGATCGGTACGCCGGCGGCGGCCTGAACAAAGGCTACTTCCAGAGCGTCGACCGCATCACCGCTGTGGACGGCACGACGCTGAACATCGGCTTGAAGCAGCCAGAGCCAGACTTCCTGTCGCCTCTTGCCTCGCGCTACCTGACGCTGATTCCGCACGAGCTCGCTGATGACGGGACGACCAAGACGCGAATGGTCGGTACCGGGCCGATGATCATGAAGAGGCTTGAAGCCGGTACTCGTCTTGTTTTCGAGCGGAACCCGGAGTTCTTCGAGCGTGAGGTGCTGCTCGATGGAATGGAAGTGCTGCTCCAACCAGACGCTGCAGCGCGCCTCGCGGGATTTCGCGCAAAGCAGACGGACTACGCGTATGCCATCGTCGATACGGTGTCCGACGTCAAGGCGCTGCTGGCGACGAACCCGGATATCCAGATCAACGCGAACTCACCGATCAACTATGGGAGCACCTTCGCACTGCAGCTTCGCAATCCCAAATGGCAGGATGCCCGCGTGCGCCGCGCCCTTAACCTCGCGCTCGACTTCGAAAACGAGAGCCAGATATTGGCGGGCGGCGCCGGATGGCATTTGCCATCGACCCCCTGGTTCTGGCTGTTCGACCAGCGGCCGTCCGGCGAGGCGCAACTCGGTCGCTGGTGGCGGTACGACCCAAAGGAAGCCACGCAATTGCTACAGGCGGCGGGGGCAACGGATCTCGAGTTCGATTATCCATACTTTACGTACTCCTCACTGACCGCCCGACAGGCCGAGCTGTACACGGACGTGTTGCAGCGCATCGGGGTGAAAATGCACCCCACCGCAATCGATTACACGTCCTACAACTCCCAGTGGGTCGGCGGGACGTTCAAGGACACCACATACGGCTGGGTGCCGTTCGGCTTTGCCCCGAACACGCCGTTCTACGAGCAAGTGCACTCGAAGTCTGGTTCCAACCGCTGGGGAATTACTGACACCGAGATCGACAGTTGGGCAGAGCGGCAGCGCGTCGAACTGAATGTGCAGGCACGCAAGGAGCTGCACCGCAAGATCTGGGACAAGATGCAGGATCAGATCTATTACGTGACGCTTGGCCAATCCCATACGTACAGCGTCTACCAGCCGTGGCTGCGCAATGTCCGCAATGGGGGAGCCCTGATCGTCAGCATCATCTACTACGACCTCGGCGATAGCCTAGGCGAGGCATGGTTGGATAAGTAAGGGCCGCCGGAGGTACAGCGTCGTGGCAGCATCCGCCAGGCGCTGTACCTCCGACCGGTTCCGCGCCCCGTCATCGCTGGTCGCTACACTCCGCGTTGCTGTACCTTCCTCGCCAGCGTTCGCGACGCCGATACTTTTCCGGCCGGCCATTAGGAAAGGGCGGCACGCTCTCAGTTAGGGTCACTGGTACACAACTTCAAACGGACTTCACCGTTGTGAGAAGGCATCCGCTGCTCTCGTGCCTCGTTTGGCTCGCGATCTCTGCACGTGTACACTGAGGCCAAGGCCTGACCTCTCCCCTCGGGCTGTGGGATGCATGTGAGCCAGGAAGTCCTCTATCGGAAGTGGCGGCCGCAGCGGTTCGCTGACGTTGTGGGGCAGCAGCCGATCACGACTACGCTTCGCAACGCTGTGGCGGGCGGGTCGCCGGCGCACGCCTACCTGTTCACCGGCCCTCGAGGCACGGGTAAGACGAGCACCGGCCGCATCTTGGCGAAGGCGGTGAACTGCACCGCTCCCGTCGATGGCGAGCCGTGCAACGAGTGTCCCTCGTGCGAGGCGTTCCAGAGCGGGCGCGCGCTCGACCTGATCGAGCTCGACGCAGCCTCGAACCGCGGCATCGATGAGGTACGGGCGCTGCGGGAGGCGGCCGGGTACGCACCGAACAGCGCCCGGTACAAGGTTTACCTCATCGACGAAGTGCATATGCTCACGGACGCGGCGTTCAACGCGCTCCTGAAGACACTCGAAGAGCCGCCACCGCACATTATCTTCATCCTGGCGACGACTGAGGCGCACCGTATCCCAGCCACGATCACCTCGCGTTGCCAGCGCTTCGACTTCCGGCGGCACACGCTCGCGAACACCACCGAATGGTTGCAGGTCATCGCGGACGGTGAAGGGATTACCGTCGCCCCCGGGTGCTTTGACCTGATCGCGCGGCAAGCGACGGGGTCGATGCGGGACGCGGTAAACCTGCTCGACCAGTTGGTCGCGTACCACGGGCGCTCACTCGACCTCGCAGCGGTGCAGCGAGGACTTGGTCTGGTCGTTGACCACCGGACCACTGAACTGGCCCGTGCGGCCGTGAAACGCGACCTGGCGCCGGGGCTCGATGTGCTCACGGCAGCGCGCGACGATGGCCTCGATATACGAGCGTTCGTCCGGGAGGTCGTGACGACGTTGCGTTCGCTGCTGATGATGCGCGCGGGGGCAGCCGACCAGCTTTCGCTGACTGATGCTCAGGGAGCCGAGTTGAAAGCACTGGCGAACGAGATCAGCGCCTCTGATGTGGTCGCCGCGTTGCGCGCGTTTGGCGACATCGACTTTGCGGGCGACCCGTACGATTCTCTACCCGCCGAAATTGCCTTCGCTTCCCTCGCGGTGGGAGTGCCGCCTGCCCCGTCAGCGCCTGTAGTCCCCGCAAGCGCGTCTGCCGCCGGATCGCAGCCAATGCAGGCTGCGCCTGCCGAACGGCGCGCGGCACCTCCGGCACGGCCGCTGCAACGAGGCCGTGCTCCGCAACCGCCGCAGCCGCGACCCCAGTCCGCCGCCGCGACATCGCCACCGGCGGCGCCCGTCGAGCGCGAGACGCCGCGACCATCGGCGCCGCCACCGTTCGTGCCTCCGGACGTGGCGGACGCCTCACCCGCGCTGGTTGAGATCCGTGGAAAGTGGGTGGACATCCGCGAGTCGGTGCGCAAGCGTTATCACAAAGCGGGCGCATTGTTGAACACAGCTTGCGACATAAAGAGCTTCGAGGGTGATAGCGTCGAACTCGGGTTCCGCTTCCCCGCGCACGTCCAGAAGGCGCAGGAGGATGTGAAGGTCATGCAGGCGATCCGCGAAGCGGTCTCGGAGGCAGTAGGCCGGCCGGTGCAGGTCGTGCCGGTCGTCTGGGAAGCCATGAAACAGGCCTCTGCGCCACCGCCGACACCCCAATCGCGCGGCGGGCACCTCCTCGAAGAGGCGCTCCGGTACGGCGCCGTGCCTGTCGACGAGTAGCGAGCGCGCTCGTTGCAGGATCCTCTGCCCTCCGCCGCGTCCCCAATCCAACGGCTGGTCGATGCATTCCATCGGTTGCCGGGCATTGGGCCGAAATCGGCCCAGCGGCTCGCGTATCATATCTTGCGCGCTCCGGAAGAGGAGGCGCGTGCCCTCGCGGACGCGCTCATCGAGGTCAAAGAACGGGTGGTGCTCTGTTCGCGGTGTCAGGACATCACGGACCAGGATCCATGTCGTATCTGCCTCGATACTTCGCGTGACCGCGCGACGATATGCGTCGTGGAGGAACCGCTCGACCTCCGAGCCATCGAGCGGACGAGGGGATACCGAGGGCTCTTTCATGTGCTGCACGGCGTGATTTCGCCAGCGGACGGCATTGGTCCGGAAGACCTCAAGATTGCCGAATTGCTCGGACGCCTGCGCGACATCGACCGCGAGGTGGCCGAGGTGATTGTTGCTACCAACCCAAACCTGGAGGGCGAAGCGACGGCGATGTACCTCGGTCGGTTGTTGGGGCCGCTCGGCATCCGCGTGACGAGACTGGCACGCGGGCTCCCGGCAGGCGCAGACCTCGAATATGCTGACGACGTTACGCTGGGACGGGCGCTGGAGTTCCGGCAGAACGTGGAGTAGACGATGCTCTGGAGCGGCATGCGCCGATGGTGGGGGATCGCGTTCGTCGTGACCTGGCTGGTGGTGACCGTCGTGCTCAACAGCACCGGGACGAGCGATACCGCCTCGGTCCGCATCGCCGGCATCGCGGCGACGGTGATCGGCGCGCTCACCTGGTTCCTGACACGCACGCTCAGGCGGACGCGAAGCGAGTCGCGTAGCGAGGAGTAGCAGTGCCCTCCCGCGTCCCTCGCGTCACGCGCACTGAGGCGATCGTGCTGCGGCATCGCCGCCTGGGTGAGGCTGACCGCATCGTCACGTTGTTGTCGCCGCTTCGAGGCAAGATCGACGCTGTGGCGAAGGGTGCATTGCGGCCACGAAGCAAGCTCGGGGGCCATCTGGAGCCGCTGACGAGGGTCGAAGTGCTGCTGGCCCACGGCCGCACGCTCGACATCGTGACGCAGGCGCAGATGCTCGATGGGTTTCCAACGCTGCATGCTGACCTCGACCGGCTGAGTACAGGGATGTACCTGCTGGAGCTGACGGATCGGATGACGGTGGAGCATGCCGAGGCGCGCGAGGTGTACGAGTTATTGCTCGCCTCGCTCATTCGTCTCGGGCGAGGAGACGGAGTGCACCTCGTCACGCGGACGTTCGAGCTCGAGCTGTTGAGGGTAAGCGGCTTCCGACCGGAATGGCGGACGTGCATTGGGTGTGAGGCGGCGGTGAGTGCGGAGCGGGCGACATGGTCGGCGCTCGGCGGAGGGGTCGTCTGTCCCTCCTGCCGGGAGCGACATGACGACGCGGTGGCCATCAACGCCACCGTGCTGAAGGTGCTGCGGGCAATCCAAGATGGCCCGTACGAGGAGGCAGTGCGCATCCGTCTGAACGGGGAGCTCGCTGGTAGCCTCGAACGAGTGATGCACACACTGATGCGATCCGTCAGCGAGCGGGCGCTGCTCAGCGCTCAATTCGTTGCTGAGGCACGACGGGCCGGTGCTGTCACCTCAGTCGCTACCGCCTATACTCGGGTCAATCCAATTGAGGGGGACTGAACCGTGCCGCTATACGAGTACTACTGTGCTGACTGCAACGGGATTTTCGAGTTGTTGCGTCCCGTGCGCGAGGCGACGGTGCCGCAGCCGTGCCCGGTGTGTGACGGCGAATCGAAGCGCATCATGCCGACGGACTTTGCCGCGTTCGTCATGCGCGACGGGATGCCAAGGCGGATCCCGGACCGAGGACTCTCGTGGGGCATCGAGGGCCAGCTGAAGAATCCGCTGACATCGAGTGAGGCGAAGAAAGAGGACATCATTCCGGAGGAGCGCAAGCGCCGGGCGAGCGCCATCCTGGATGAGGACGAAAAGACCGTTCCTAAGCAGGAGATCAAGGTGCGGACGCGCAAGAAGACGGTACCGAAACCCCCAGTTGGGACGAAGGCCAAGCGAGCCGCGTCGGACTAACTACTTGGGCGTCACGCTACGAACGCCGGCTGAGTACGTACTCCACGAGTCCCTCAAGGGTAGCTCTCGGTTCACCGGCCGGGATGTTCGCCAGCGCCAATTGGGCATCGGTCGCGAATCGCCGGGCGGTGGTCATGGACTCTTCGAGGATGTCGGACGCCCGGATCTCCTCGACGGCTCGCGCGAGGTTTGCGCGGCGGCGAGTGCCATCGAAGGCACGACGCACGGGGTTGTCGTCCGGGTATCGCTCCATATACAACAGCGCTGGTAAGGTCAGCGTTCCCGAGAGCAGATCGGATCCAGCTGGTTTGCCGAGTTCCTCAGAGGTCGCACTGAAGTCCAGGATGTCGTCCACAATCTGAAACGCTATTCCGAGGTGCTCGCCGAAGCTACGCATGGGGGCAACGACGTCCTCCGGCGCGCCGGTCACGATTGCCCCACCCTCGGCGGCGGTGGCGAAGAGTGAGGCCGTCTTGCCATAGATGCGGTCGAAGTAGCGCTGCATGTCGGGGGAGTACTCGAACGCGCTCATATCCTGGATCAACTCACCGTTCGCCATGACTCGTAGCGTTTCCGCGAAGTTGCGAATGACGCGGATATTTTCGGTGCGCGCGACGAACTCAGCCGCGTTGGCGAACATGTAATCACCCAGCATCACGCTCGAAGCGTTGTTGAAGAGGGCTGTAGCGGTGGGTTTGCCTCGGCGTTCCTGGGCTGCGTCGATCACGTCGTCATGGATCAGCGTCGCTGTGTGCAGGAGCTCGACGCTCGCGGCGAGGGGCACGAGCTTCCCGAGGTCGTAATCGCCGAGGCGACCGGCCAGCAGTGCGATGGCAGGTCGCAAGCGTTTGCCACCGCCACTGAGCGTCGCATCGAGCATGTGACGGAGCCACGGGAACTCCACATGCCGCAACGACATCAGCATCTCGTCGACGAGCGGCAGGTCGGCGCCTACAGGGCCGTACAGTGCGGTCGGGTCGAGCGTCGTCGTCATCGTGTCCCGCTCATAGCGTGAATCCGAATAACCTCGCCGCGTTGCGGGCGGTAGCCTCTGCGACGTCGTCGGGGCTGCATGCGCGCAGTTCTGCTACCTTACGCACGGTCTCTACCACGTAGGCTGACTCGTTGCGGGTTCCGCGGTGGGGCTGCGGGGTCAGATACGGCGCGTCAGTTTCCACCAGCATAGCGGCTAAGGGAACGGAGCGCGCGACCGCCTGTCCACGGTCGTTATTCTTGTAAGTCACTGGCCCGGGGATAGAGATCAGAAATCCGAGCTCGACATAACGGATTGCGAGGTCTGTGTCGCCCGCGAAACAGTGCAGCATCCCGATCTCTCGATCCGGACCGAGATAGCGGCCCACACGGTGGATCCAATCGCGCAACACCGCGAACCCCTCCTCGTCCGCGTTCCGGCAGTGGATGACGACCGGAAGCGAGGCCTCGCGCGCGAGTTCGAGCTGCCAGCGAAAGGCCTCGAACTGCGCCTCGCGAGGCGAGTGGTCGTAGTGGAAGTCCAGTCCGATCTCGCCGACGGCGACAAATTCGCCCGAAGCGACAAGGGACTGCAGGCCCTCTCGTTCTTCGTCGAGTCGTTTCGCCTCGTGAGGGTGGAGGCCGGCAACTGCACGTATTCGCGGGTCGGCGAGCGCGAGCGCGAGCGCGAGATTGCTGCTCTCGACATCGCCGCCGACCTCGACGATCGCCACGAGGCCGGCCGCCCATGCGCGTTCCATCGTGGCCGAGCGATCCTCATCGAACTCGCGCGAGTAGGTATGCGCATGGGCATCGACAACAGGTGCATTCACCGCCCGAGCCGCATCTCTTCCTCCCCAACGAGCGATACATCGAGTTTCTTAAAAAGTGGGGCGGGCTCGGGGAGTGGAGTGCCGGGCGCGACATCGGAACGTTGCCAGCCAGCAGCCTCGATGTCACCGGTGTTCCCCGTCATGGACCATGCGCGAGGCGATGTGAACGGCATGAAGGGCTGCAACAGGCTCGCCAGGCCGCTGATGACGTTGATCGCCGTGAACAGTGTTTCGGCCGCCGAGGGGCGATCCTCCTTGATGGCCGTCCACGGGGCGCGCTCGTCGAGGTAGCGGTTCGTCTCCTGGGCGACCGCCATCGCGGTCTGGAGAGCGGCCCGCAGTTGCACTGCCTCGATCTGGGAGGCCGCGAGCTGAAAGGCGCCATCTACTTTTTCGATCATCGCCGCCGACTGGGGCGACAGCGCCGAGGGCGGTTGGGGGACACGCGCATCGAAGTTCCGGCGCGTGAACGTGAGCACCCGATTGACGAGGTTCCCCCAAGTCGCCACCAGTTCGTCATTGTTGCGCCGCAGATATTCCGCCCAGGTGAAGTCGGAGTCGGACGTCTCCGGCATGATCGCCGACAGCATGTAGCGGAGCGGATCGGGGTCGTGACGGTCGAGGTAGTCGGGCATCCAGACGGCCCAGTTGCGGCTCGACGACGCTTTAGCGCCGGACATCGTGACGTACTGGTTTGCCGGGACATCGTAGGGCAGGTTCAGCCCACCGACGCCCATGAGCATCGCGGGCCAGATGGTGGTGTGGAACGGGACGTTGTCCTTGCCTTGGAAGTAGTACGCGCGCGCTGAAGGGTCCTCCCAGAAGGCGCGCCAGGCCTCGTGGTCGCCGGACCCCTGCGCCCACTGAATCGAGGCAGATAGGTAACCGATGACCGCCTCGAACCAGACGTAGATGCGCTTGCCCTCGAACCCTTCAACGGGGACAGGGATGCCCCAGTCGAGGTCACGCGTGATCCCGCGATCGTGGAGTCCTTCGCGCAGGAGACCCAGGGTGAAGTTACGGACGGCAGGACGCCAGTGCGTCTGTACCTCTACCCATTCGCGCAGTCGTTCGTTGAATTCGCTGAGGCGGAGAAAGAAATGCGTGGACGGCCGAGGCTCCGGTGTCGCGTCTGAAAAGCGCGAGCGCGGGTTGATGAGGTCGAGCGCGTCGAGAGTGGAGCCGCAGTTGTCGCACTGGTCGCCACGAGCGTTCTCGTCCCCGCAACGCGGGCAGGTACCCTCGACGTACCGATCCGGGAGGAAGCGTTTGGCTGTTGGGTCGTAGAGCAGGGTCTGTTGCGCGGAGTAGATGTAGCCCGCATCGCGCAGCTTCAGGAACATGTCCTGGGCCACCCGTGCGTGATTCTCGGTTGCGGTCGAGGTGAACAAGTCGAATGAGATACCCGACCGCTTGAATGTGTCGACGAATGAAGCGTGATTGCGCTCGAAGACGGCCTGTGGGCTCGATCCCTCTTGCTCAGCACGGACCGTAATCGGGGTGCCGTGCGCGTCCGACCCTGACACCATCAGCACACGGTTTCCGCGCATACGGTGGTAGCGCGCGAAAATGTCGGCCGGCAAGTAGGCGCCGGCAATCTGGCCTGCATGCAGCGGCGTGTTGGCGTACGGCCAGGCAACGCAAACGAGGATGGTATCGGGCATCGGGACGCATCGTAGCATGCGTGCCGGTGGTGGCCGAGCGCATGGTTATTGAGCGGCGTCGCGGGTTGCTCGTACGTGATTGCTGTTGACCGGGTCAGTCTCACGGCGGTAACGTTACTGGAACACATCTGGGCGCACCTGGCGGGTCACCCATGAGGCATCGAGCAACGAAGACCCCTCGGAAGCGAGGGGTCTCTGTGTGTCCAGCCCCCTCGGTTGAGGGGGCTGTTTGTATATCGACCTGTATGCCGGCTGCGGCGGGGAGGCAATGAAATGACGGCAGCGAAGAAGACTCTGGAGCACGCATACGGTTTTGATGACGTGGCCATCGTGCCGGGAGCGGTGACGACCAACCCCGAACTGGTCACGCCAGCGTTCGAACTCGACGGCCGCACGTTCCCGCTGCCGATCTTCGCCTCCGCTATGGACGCGGTGGTCGATACACGGTTCGCCATTGCATACTCGAAGCTGGGCGGAATCGCCGTGTTGAACCTCGATGGCGTGCAGACGCGATACGACAACCCGGACGAGGTGATCGAGCGCATCGCCGCCGCCAGCCTGACTGAATCGACCGAGATCATCCAGCAGGTCTACCAGCAGCCGGTCCGCGAGGACTTGGTCGCCCGCCGCATTGAGGAGATCAAGCAGGGTGGCGGCGTACCCGTTGTCAGCACCACTCCGCAGAACACAAAACGATTAGCCCCCATCGCCGTTGAAGCGGGAGCCGTGTATTTCGTCGTCCAGTCCACTGTTACCACAGCGCGCCACGTTTCGAAGTCGCTGCGAGGCCTTCACCTCGAGGAGTTGGTCAAGCAGCTCGACCCGGTGCCGGTGATTGTCGGAAACACCGTCGATCACCAGGCGACCCTGGAGCTAATGGAGACGGGCGTCCACGCGATCCTTGTCGGCGTCGGTCCAGGCGCGGCATGCACCTCGCGCGAGGTGCTCGGTGTGGGCATGCCGCAGATCACTGCAACCATCGACACGGCGCACGCACGCGATTTGTACTACGAGCGCACCGGACGGTACGTGCCAATCATCACCGATGGTGGCATACGCACCGGCGGTGACGTGGCGAAAGCAATCTGCGCGGGCGCCGACGCGATTATGATCGGCTCGCCGTTCGCCGGTACCGAGGAGGCCCCTGGCCGCGGCCATCACTGGGGCATGGCGACCCCGCACGCCGAACTGCCTCGAGGCGTCCGGGTGCATGTCGGGAGGAACCACAGCCTGCACCAACTGCTGTTCGGGCCGACCTCGCGGACGGATGGCACCGAGAACCTGATGGGGGCGCTGCGCACTTCGATGTCGACGTGTGGCGCGCGCACCATCAAGGAGTTCCACGCCGCGCGTATGGTGATCGCACCGTCCATTAAGACGGAGGGCAAGATCTACCAGATGGCGCAGC
>CAYGHU010000010.1:0-3251 GCA_964349785.1 uncultured Dehalococcoidaceae bacterium
TCCATCGAGGTGGCGCGCGGGTGCTCGTCTGTGTCGAAGGTGACGGTGTCGCGGCCCTTCTTCACATCGAGCGGCAGTATCTGGTCTTTGAAGTAGCCAGCGTCGATGGCGGCGCGCGCGCGCTCCTGAGAGCGGAGCGAGTATTCGTCCTGCACCTCCCGCGAGACCTCGTACTTCTCCGCGAGGTTCTCGGCGGTGATGCCCATGTGTATCTTCTCGAACGGGTCGGTGACCAGGTGCACCGTGCCGTCTTCAAGCTCGGAGTGGCCGAGGCGGTAGCCGAAGCGGGCCTTGCGCAGCAGGAATGGCATCATCGACATGTTCTCGGTACCGCCAGCAACGATGATTTCGGCGTCGCCGGTCTGGAGCCAGCGAGCCGCCGTGTTGATCGCCTCGAGGCCCGAGCCGCAGATGCGGTTCACGGTGTAGGCGGGCGTGCCGATGGGCATTCCGCCCTTCACCGAGGCGTGCCGCGCGATGTAGGCATCCTCGGCGACCTGGCCGACGCAGCCGAGGATGACCTGGTCGATCTGTTCGGGCTGTAGGCCAGCACGGCTGACGGCCTCGCGGATCACCGCTGCGCCGAGGTCGGAGGCGGAGGTCTCACTGAGCGCGCCCCCCAGCGTCCCGATCGCGGTACGGACGCCGCTGACGATGACGACATCTTCCATGGGTGCTTGCCCGCCTTCCATCCAGCGTCCTGAGCCTGTCACCGACATTATACCTTCGGCAGAATGGGGGCCGCCATGCGTGGCGCAATGGATGGATACCCCTGACCTTCGTTGCCCGGCCCGTGGAGCACCCATACACTTGGCTGCGATGCCTGAGCACAGTGCCATCGTCCGAGTCCCCGCAACGTCAGCGAACCTCGGGCCGGGGTTCGACAGCCTCGGCGTCGCCCTCGACTGGTCCGCCGATGTGCGGCTGACCGTGAGCGATGCGCCGTTGCCGCTTCCCGAGGGGCCGATCGAACGGATGGCGGTGACGGCGGCGCTGGCGCTGTACAACCGCGCGGGCATCGAGGCGCCGGTGGGGGTCACCGCGACGTATCAGGGCGATATCCCGGTGGGCCGCGGCCTCGGGGTCTCCGCGATCGCGCGCGTCGCCGGGCTGCTGGCCGCGAACGCGCTCCTCGATGAGGGGACGGGCGCGCGATCGAGCGAGGACCTGCTGCCACTCGCGTTCCAGCTTGAGCACCACGGCGACAACGTCGCGCCGGCGATGCTCGGCGGTCTGCAGGTGGTGGTCGCCGACGACGATGGCATCGTGCACGCCGGCATCGACCCGCCGGACGACCTGCGGCTCGCGCTGCTCATCCCGGAGTTCTCCATGCCGACCGAGGAGTCGCGCGCGCAGCTGCCGCAGTCGCTGACGCGCAACCAGGCGGTGCACAACATCGGCCGGGCCGCGCTCCTCATGGCGGCGCTCACACAGCGGCGGTACGACCTGCTGCACACGGCGACCGAGGACATCCTGCACCAGCCGGCGCGCGCGACGATCTTCACCGCGATGTACCCGATCTTCCAGGCCGCCCGCGATGCGGGCGCGCACGGCGTCTACCTCTCCGGCGGCGGTTCGACGATCGCCGCCTTCGCGACCGACCACGCCGAAGACATCGCGGGGGCGATGCGCGAGGCGGCCGCAGCACGCGGATTCGAGGCCACGACACGTGTGTGCGGCCTGAGCAGGACGGGCGCCGCAGTCATCGAGCGCGACTGATCGCATTCGAGCACTGAAGGAAACGGGACGAGCATGGCACTGGTCGTGCAGAAGTACGGTGGCTCCTCGGTAGCGGACGCCGCCAAGATCACGCGCGTGGCGGGGCGCATCGCCGCGCGTGTGCGAGCGGGCGACCGCGTTGTGGCCGTCGTTTCCGCGATGGGCGATACGACCGATGAGCTGATCGAGCTCGCGCAGCAGGTGAGCACGAAACCGCACCCGCGCGAGATGGACGTCCTGATGCACACGGGCGAGATCGTGTCCGCCGCGCTGATGACGATGGCGTTGCAGGACCTCGGCCTGGACGCTGTCAGCCTGACCGGCGCGCAGGCCGGCATCCGCACGGACGCGGTCTACCGCCGCGCCCGCATCGCCGAGATCGACACCGCCCGTATGGAGCGCGAGCTGTCCGCCGGACGCATCGTGATCGTGGCCGGGTTCCAAGGGGTCTCTGAAGACCTCGACGTGACGACCTTCGGGCGCGGCGGATCTGACACGACGGCGGTGGCGCTGGCGGCCGCGCTCAAGTCCGACCGCTGCGAAATCTATACGGATGTCGCGGGTATCTACTCGGCGGACCCGCGAATCTGCCCGGCCGCCCGGCCGCTGCGCGACATCGGCTACGAGGAGATGCTGGAGCTTGCCACCACGGGCGCGGTGGTCATGCATCCTCGTGCCGTCGAGGTGGGCGCGCTCTACGGCGTCGACATCCTGGTCGCGAGCACCTTCGACGAGACAGCGCCCGGCACATTGATCCACAGGGAGACGACGATGGAGCAGTCGAACAAGGTCCGCGGCATCGCGCATCAGTCGCAGGTCGCGAAAGTCACCGTACGAGGCGTCCCTGACCGGCCAGGCATCGCCGCGCAGCTCTTCGAACCGCTGGCCGAGGCGCACGTCTCGGTCGACACGATCGTGCAGAACGCGAGCGTGGAGGGCCTGACGGACATGACCTTCACCGTCGCCCGTGACGACATGGAGAGCGCGCTGGAAGTGGTGCAGGGAGTGCTGCCCGCCCTCGATGCGGCCGACCTGGTCTCCGACCCGGGGCTGGGCACGGTTTCAATCGTGGGTACCGGGATGGCGTCGGCGCCGGGCTATGCGGCGCTGATGTTCCGCACGCTGTTCGACCACAGCATCAACATCGAGCTGATCGCGACCTCGGACATCCGCATTACCTGCCTCGTGCGCAGCGAACAGGTACCGGAGGCCGTGCGTGCGCTACACGCGGCGTTCGACCTCGACAAGGAGTAAGCCTCGCTGTTGCACCGGGTGGTCAGAGTAGGAAGGCGCTGATTGAGGGCTGCGCGGGCTGCGCCGATCCGCTATATTCCTCGTACACCCGTTCGCGTATCTGTTTAAGCGTCTGATCCTATGTTCACCCACCTCCATACGCATTCCGAGTTCTCCCTCCTGGATGGCCTGAGCCGGATTCCGGACCTCGTGGCGCGGGCGAAGGAGATGGGGCAGGACGCGCTCGCGATCACCGACCACGGCAACATGTACGGCGCGATCCAGTTTTACGAGGAGGC
>CAYGHU010000010.1:3351-11286 GCA_964349785.1 uncultured Dehalococcoidaceae bacterium
CACGACGTGCTGCTGTGCATCGGCACGAACGCGACCGTGCACGATGAGAAGCGCATGCGGATGGAGACAGACTCGCTCTATCTCAAGTCCGAGGACGAGATGCGGGCGCTGTTCCCGGAGCTGCCCGAGGTCGTCGACAACACCGCTCGCATCGCGGAGCAGGTCGACATCCAGTTGCCGTTCGGCCGCGCGTTGCTGCCGGACCCTGGCATCCCAGCCGGCATGACCCCGATCCAGCACCTCCACAACCTGTGCGAAGAAGGACTGCGCCGCCGGTACATCAGCCCGACCGCCGAGCAGGAGGAGCGGCTCCGCTACGAGCTGCGCGTCGTAGAGGAAACGGGGTTCGTCGAATACATCCTGATCGTGCGCGACATTGGCCTGTTCGCGCGGAGCCGCGGCATCCCGATGGGCGTCCGCGGCTCGGCCGCCGCCTCGATCATCCTGTACTGCCTCGGAGTGACCGACATCGAGCCGACGCAGTACCGGCTGGTGTTCGAGCGGTTCTTGAACCTCGAACGCCGGGAGATGCCGGACGTGGACTTCGACTTCGCCGACGACCGGCGCGAGGAGGTGATCCGCTACACCGCCGAGCGGTACGGGCGCGACCGCGTGGCGCAGATCGTCACATTCGGGACGCTAGGCGCGAAGGCCGCGATCCGCGACAGTGGCCGCGCGCTCGGCATGAGCTACGGCGACGTCGACCGTGTGGCGCGGCTGATCCCGAACGCGCTGCACGTGACGCTCAGCGACGCGATCGAGGAAGTCCGGGAGCTGCGGGAGCTGGCGGAGACCGACCCCGCGGTGCAGGAGCTGGTCGACACGGCGCGCGGGCTCGAAGGCGTGGCGCGGCACGCGAGCACGCACGCGGCGGGCATCGTGATTTCGCGCGAGCCGCTCACCGAAGTCGTGCCGCTGCAACGCGCCACATCGAGCAAGGACGACGAAGAGACGCTGCCGACGACGCAGTACTCGATGAACGAGGTCGCGAAGATCGGCCTTGTGAAGATGGACTTCCTCGGGCTCGCGAACCTCACCATCCTCGGCCGGGCGGTCGAATTGATCCGGGAGCAGCACGGCATCGATCTGGACCTGAGCGCGTTGCCGGACGGCGACGAGGCGGCGGCCGGACTGCTCGCGGCGGCGGAAACGTTCGGCATCTTCCAAATGGAGTCCGCCGGCATGCGCCGGTACGTCGCCGAGCTGCAGCCTCGGGACATCCGCGAACTGGCGGCGATGGTCGCGCTGTACCGGCCGGGGCCGATGGAGCACATCCCGCGCTACATCGACGTGAAGCACGGCCGCGCGCAGCCGGTCTACCCGCACGACGACCTCGCCTCTGTCCTCGATGAGACGTATGGCGTTATCACGTACCAGGACCAGGTGCTGGAGATCGCGAAGACGTTCGCGGGCTACACGCTCGGCCAGGCCGACATCATGCGCAAGGCGATGGGCAAGAAGATCCCCACCGTCATGCTCGCGGAGCGGGAGCGCTTCGTCGCCGGGGCGGTCGCCAAGGGCTATCCCGAGCGTCTGGCCGAGGAGGTATTCGACCTCATCGAGCCGTTCGCGGGCTACGCCTTCAACAAGGCGCACGCGTTCTCGTACGCGACGATCGCGTACCAGACGGCGTACCTGAAGGCGCACTACCCCATCGAGTACATGGCGGCGGTGCTGATGGCCGCTGGAGCGCATCCGACGGGCGCCCTTGAGCGCGTCGCGGCTGCGGTCGCGGAGTGCACCCGCCTCGGCGTGCAGGTACTCCAGCCCGATGTGAACCGCTCGTCCGTGAACTTCTCAGTGGAGCGGCAGGAGGACGGCACACACGCGATCCGCTTCGGCCTTGCCACCATCAAGCACGTCGGCGCGGGCGGCGTCGAGTCGCTGATCGCAGAGCGCGAGGCGAACGGCACGTTCACCTCGCTCGAAGACTTCGCGCGGCGCATCAACACGCGCGACCTGAACCGCAGAGTGCTGGAATCGATAGCGAAGGCGGGCGCGCTCGACAGTCTCGGCGACCGTTCCTCGATCGTCTTCGGTGTCGACCGCATCGTCGCGCTTGGGCAGCAGGAGCAGCGGCTGCGCGAGACGGGGCAGACCTCGATGTTCGACCTGTTCGGGTCGCAGGTGGACACGCCCCTGCCGGCGCTTGAACTGCAGCCGATCGTCACACCGCCGCAGGAGATGCTCTCGTGGGAGCGCGAACTCCTCGGCACGTACATCTCCGAGCATCCGTTCCGGCGGGCCGCCGAGCGGCTCGGCGAGTACGTGACGGCGCAACTTGCCGAGGTGGATGCGGAACTAGCGGGGCAGGAGCTGATCATCGCGGGGACGGTGAAGTCCTCGCGCCGCCTCACGACGAAGCAGGGCAAGCCGTTCGCGGCGGTGACGGTCGAGGACCTCAGCGGCACGGGCGAGCTGACGGTCTGGCCGGAGCAGTACCAGCAGTACCGCGAGATCCTCGTCGAAGGAAACGTGGTGCTCGCCCGTGTCAGCGTGCGCGAACGCGGCGACCGCCTGACCGTCGCCGCCCAGAGCCTCGCGGGGTACGACACCGATAGCGGGACGCTCCTCGCGCCGGACCTTTCGCAATTCCGCGTCGTGGGTGGGCGGGCCTCGAAGCCGCGACCGCCCGCACCGCCGCCGGACGGCCCAGATGGCGGGACGGACATCGATGACGCTCCCGAGCCGGCCGGACGTCCGGCCCTGCGCACAGTGGAGTCGACGGCGCCCCGCCCCGATGAGAGCGCACCCGGCACGCCGGACAATCACCGTCCGGCGACCGCGGACGAACGCTGCGGCCCACCCCGGCTACGGATCCACATCGAAGAGACGACCGACGAGGCGGCCGACCGCCGCCGCCTGAAGAGGATCATGGACCTTGTCACGGGTACGCCGGGCGAGCAGCTCGCGGAACTCGCGATCACGACCCGCGCCGGTGAGACCCTGATCCTGCGGCTGGCGGGCGTCGCGGAGATCGAGGCGCTCATCCCGGAGCTTCAGCCGGTCCTCGGCGTCCTGGGCAGCGCGCGCCGGATCGGCGACGAGGCCTACGAACAAGCGTACGCCGCCGCAGCCGGCTAAGTGTACGCAGCGCTTAACGCCTCCGCTCACCCTAGGCTTTTTCCGCTCCGCTCACTGGCGGACGCCGACGCACAGTACACTAGCAGCCTGATCCGGCCGCATGGCCGGTCTTGTCGCTCCCACGCGGCGGGGGTCAGAGGATGGCACAGCAGACCGAGCAGGCGGCGGGGCCACCCGCGATCGCGCCTCGCCACGCCGAGGTGATCGCGCGGATCAAGACGGAGATCGGCCGCGTCATCGTCGGCCAGGAAGCGCTCATCGACCGCCTGCTGATCGCTCTGCTCACGAGCAATCACGCGCTGATCGAAGGCGTACCGGGGCTCGCCAAGACTCTCACCGTCTCGACCCTCGCACAGACGCTCCATTGCACCTTCGCGCGCATCCAGTTCACGCCGGACCTGCTGCCGGCGGACATCACCGGGACGTTGATCTTCAACCCGCAGGAGAGCAACTTCCGCGTCCGGCAGGGCCCGCTGTTCGCGAACATCGTGCTAGCCGACGAGATCAACCGCGCGCCCGCGAAGGTGCAGTCCGCACTCCTCGAGGCAATGCAGGAGCGGCAGGTCTCTATCGGTGGGGAGTCGTACGCCCTGCCGCGCCCGTTCCTCGTGCTCGCCACGCAGAACCCGATCGAGCACGAGGGGACGTACCCACTGCCCGAGGCGCAGCTCGACCGCTTCATGCTCAAGATCCTCGTCGACTACCCGGCGCGCGAGGAGGAGCGCGCCATCCTCAGCCGCGCCCTCGACGGACACGAGGAGGCGCCCGAACCGGTGACCGATGGCGCCGAGATCGTGGCGCTGATGGAGGCGGTGCATGAGGTGGACGTGAACCCGCGCCTCCGCGAGTACATCGTCCGGTTGCTGGAGGCGACCCGCGATCCGGCCCGCTACCAGATGCCCGAGCTCGCCTCGCTCATCGAGTATGGCGCGTCTCCGCGCGCGGGCGTCTTCCTCGCGCGCGCGGCGCAGGCGTACGCCTTTATCCATGGGCGCGGCTACGTCCTGCCAGACGACGTCAAGACGCTGGCTCCCGACGTGCTGCGTCACCGGCTGGTGACGACGTACGAAGCCGAGGCGCAGTCGATCACGACGGAGCAGATCGTCGGCCGCCTGCTCGAGAGCATCGGGATCCCCTGACCATGGCGGCCGTCACAGCGGCCTCCGCGCCCGCCGCCGCCCTGACCCTCGCTGCCGAGACGCCCACCCCCGAACTGCTGGCGCAGGTGCGGCGCATCGAGATCCGCGCGCGCCGCCTGGCCAGCACCCTGCTCGCCGGCGACTACCGCAGCGTGTTCCGGGGCTCCGGCATCGAATTCGCCGACGCGCGGGAGTATGTGCCGGGCGACGACGTACGCATGATCGACTGGAACGTCACCGCGCGGACGGGCACCCCGTGGGTCAAGGAATACGCCGAGGAGCGTGAGCTCTCCGTTGTCTGCGCAGTGGACCTGTCCGCCTCGCAACTCGTGGCGCGCGCGTCCGCCGGCCGTCTGGGTGTGGCCGCCGAGCTGTGCGCACTGCTGTCGTTCGCGGCGGTGTACCACCACGACCGCGCCGGGCTGCTCACGTTCACGGACCGCGCCGAACGGTTCGTCGCGCCGGCGCACGGCTCGCGGCACGTGCTGCGCCTGGTGCGCGAGGTGCTGCACCACGAGCCAACGCGGCCGGGCACCTCGATCGCCGCAGCCAGCGACTACCTCGCCCGCGTGCTGCGGCGGCGCTCGATCGTCTTCTTCATCTCAGACTTCTACGACCAGGGGTACGAACAATCGCTGCGCACGCTGGCGCGTCGGCACGAGGTGCTGGCGCTCACGCTGACGGACCCGCTCGACCTCGAACTGCCAGACCTCGGGATGGTCGAGGTGGAGGACGCGGAACGAGGCACGCGGACGCTCATCGACACCAGCGACCGGGGATTCCGCCGCCGGTACGCGGAGGCGGCGGAGGTGCGAATGCGTGCACGGCGGTCGACGCTTGCCAGCGCGGGCGTCGACGAAGTGCCGATCCGCCTGGACCAGGACATCGTGCGGCCGTTGCTGTCCTACTTCCGGGGCCGGGCGGCGCGACGATGACACGGCTGCTGCTCGCCGCCGCGATCGCGCTCCTCGCGCTGCTGCCCCCGTTGACGGCGTCCGCCCAGCAGCCGGAGATCGAGGCGCGCTTGGAGCTCGACCGCTCCGACCTCACGCTGGGTGACCGCGTGCGCGTCTCCGTGATCGTGCTGCATCCGGAGAACGTGCTGGTCGACATCGAGCCGCCCGCCGCGAGCAGCTCACTCCGCGTGATCGACACTCTGCCGCCCGTACAGACGCCTGGTACCGAAAGCAATGCCACGACACGCTTCGAGTTCGTGCTCGCGGCGTTCGCGGTTGGGCAGCAGCAGTTGCAGCCACTGCGACTGACCTGGCTGCAGGAGGATGGCACCAACGGGGAGGCGCAGGTCGCACTGCCGCCGCTTAACGTGCAATCGACGGTCGCCGCCGATGACACTGTCCCACGTCCGCTGAAGCCGCAGTTATCCGTGGAGGGCGCGCCGCCCGCCTGGCAACGGCCGGCCGCCCTCGCCGCCGCTGTCCTTGCGTTCGTCGCGCTCGTCGCGGGCATCGTCTGGTGGCAGTGGCGTCGCCGGCAGACAACGCCAGCAGCCGTACCCGCATTCGCCACGCTGCCCGAGGACGAGGCGCGCCGGCTCCTGGAGGAGATGTGCATCGCCGACCCGCTGGCCTCCCGCGACTACGAGGGCTACTACGGGACGATCTCGACCGTGATCCGCGGCTATCTGCAGGAGCGGTTCGGTTTCGGCGCGACGGCGCTCACGACCCGTGAGCTCGAACGCCGGATGACCGCGGAAGGCGTCGAGCGCTGGCAGGCACGACTGGTGGGCGGACTGCTTGACCGGTGCGACGCCGCCGTCTACGCGGGCAGGCGGCCCGACCCAGCCTCGGCGGACCACGACCTGACCGCTGCGTTCGAGATCGTCGAGCTTTCGCGCCGGAAGCCGGAGCCGGCAGAGGCGGAGGCCGTCGTATGACCTTCGCCACGCCGTGGCTGCTGCTCCTGCTCCCGCTGGCACTGCTGCTTTCGATGTGGCACTGGTGGCGGCCGTCTCCGCGGCCAGCGCTCGCCGTCGCGGATCTCGGCCTGCTCGTGGCCGCGCGCGGGGCGCGCCCGGGCTGGCGCGTGCGCCTGCGCTGGCTGCCAACGGCGCTGCGCGTGGCGGCGGTGGCATTGCTCGTCCTCGCGCTCGCGCGGCCCCAGCGGGGGCTCGCGGTGACCTCGATCCCGGAGGAGGGCATCGATGTCGCCCTCGCGTTCGATGTGTCCGGTTCGATGTCCGAACGCACCCAACTGAGCGGCGGCAGTTTCGGCCCAACCCGTATCGAGGCGGCGACGGAGGTCATTCAGGACTTTGTCGACACGCTGGAGGGGGACCGCGCCGGCCTCGTCATCTTCCAAGGCCGCTCGCTGGTGATGTCGCCGCTCACGCTCGACCACGAGGCGCTGAAGCGGACGGTCAGCGAGACGGAAAGCGGCCTGTTGCCGGACGGCACCGCCATCGGGCTTGGGCTGTCCGAAGCGTTGAACCTGCTGCGTGAGTCTCAGGCGCGCAGCCGCGTCGTCGTGCTGCTCACGGACGGCCAGAACAACGCCGGCGACGTGCAGCCGCTCCAGGCGGCGCAGATCGCGAAGGCCCTCGGCATCCGCGTCTACACCATCGGCTTCACGAGCCAGCGCGGCTCCGGCGAGGTAGACGAAGTGGCGCTGCGCCGAATCGCCACCGACACCGGGGCCACCTATCACGACGCTTCCACGCCCGATGAGCTGGCGAAAGCGTACGAGGAGATCGGCGCGCTCGAGCGCAGCCGCGTCGGCGAACGGCGCTTCACCAGGTACGAGGAGTTCGGCCCATGGCTCGCCGGGGCCGCGCTCGGCCTGCTCGTCATCGAGGCGGTGCTGCGCGGGACGGCCCTGCGGAGGTTCCCGTGAGCTTCGGGCAGCCGCTCGCGCTGCTGGCGCTGTTGGCGCTCGTGCCGGTGATCGCTGCCTGGACGTACACCGCCTGGCGAGGGAGGCGCGCCAGCGCGGCCTACGGCGGCCCGCCCGCGCTGCGCCGAGGATTGAGCCGCTCCCGAGGCGCGATCCGCGCGGCGCTGCTCCTCGGCGCGGTGGCGCTCGTCGCATTCGCCATCGCCCGGCCGCAGTGGGGAGGCACCGAGAACCCGCTGACGAGACGCGGCATCGATGTCGCCATCGCGCTCGACATTTCGCGATCCATGTCGGCGACCGACGTGCAGCCGTCGCGTGCCGCTGCAGCGGCAGCCGGCCTCGACGACATGCTCGCGCATCTGCGAGGCGACCGGGTGGGCCTCGTGACGTTCGGCGGGAGCGCGTTCGCACGGTCGCCGCTCAGCCTCGACCTCGATGCAATCGCGTTCCTTGTGAACCGGGCGCAACTCGAAGGCGCGCTGGTGGAGCCGGGAACCGACATTGGCAAGGCGATCGATGCCTCACTGCGGTTGCTGGACGTGCCCGACCGCGCGCAGACCCAGACGATTGTCGTCATCTCGGACGGCGAGAACCTCGGGCAAAACCTCGATACCGCCATCGAAGCGGCGAAGCAACAGGATGTCCGCATCTATACCGTCGCCGTCGGCACAGACCAGGGGGCGGCGGTGGCGCCTCGGTCGGCGGAGACGGGGCAGTCAGCACCGACGTCACCGGGCGAGGAGTCCACCATCACCCGCGCCGACCGCGCGACCCTGGGCCGCATCGCCAGCGCGACCGGCGGCGGGACGCGGGAGGTCGAGGGCATCGCCGGGCTCGCGGTCGAGTTCGCGCGGCTGCAACA
>CAYGHU010000010.1:11386-21574 GCA_964349785.1 uncultured Dehalococcoidaceae bacterium
GGGGACGACCCGGTGGTCGATTACAACATCGGCAACGCACTGGACCGCCTGCAGCGATACGACGAGGCAATCGTGGCCTCGAGGGCGGCAGCGCAGGCGGCGAATCGGGACGACGACGCGCGTACCTACGTCCATGCGATGTACGCGGTGGGCAATCATGCGCTCCAGAGCGAAGCGCTCGAAGACGCGCGTGACGCGTACATCGAAGCCCTGCTCCGCGACCCCTCCGACGCCGACGCGAAATACAACCTGGAGCTGGTGCTGCGTCTCCTCGGCGTCACGCCGGGCCAGACACCACCGGGGACGCCGTCAGTGACGCCAGCGGCGCAGCCCGGCAGTCCTACTCCCGCTGCGGGAGGCGATGACGGCAACGGCGAGGGACTGCCGAATGCATCGCCGACCGCTGCTCCCGGCCCTCCCGGCGCGATGGGGACGCCTCAGCCAAGTGCAACCGTTGCTCCCGGCGGCACATCCGCGCCGGGGAGTCAGCCCGCCGACGCCGGCCAGGGTCTGGGGTCGCTGGCGGAGCAGCTCGAGGAATTGCTCGCCGACGGCGTGAGTCCGGAGGAGGCGCTCGCCATCCTCGACCGGCTGCGCGAGGAGAGCGAGGCGTCGGGCCTGGAGCCGCGCGTCCCGGACTCGGGCGGATTGCCAGACCGGTAGCGATCGAGAGCCGGAAGACGAAGACCGGCGGCTAACGCCCGAAGCGGATAAGCCGCGCGAGGGCTCGCCGGACAAGGCGCTTGCGGGCAGTGACGTACAGGCCATCGAGTGCGGCGGCGTCATCGGCCTCGGCCTTCCGCCCGCGGTCGCCTCCGTAGCGTTGAGCCGCATACGACTGTGCGAGGGGACGCACATCGAGGCGCGGGCGGATGGAACTGGAGAGGGCGGCCGCCGCCTCGGCCGGCGTCTGTTCAGCTCGGGCGGGCATCCCCGCCCAGCCGGCCAGCACCTGCAGCTTCGCCCAGCGCTGGGAAGCGGGCGGCAGCCCGCGGAACGCGGATAGCCAGACAAACCGCCCCGCTCCCGCCGCCAGGAGCACCAGCACAGCGGCGGCAAGGAGCCATCCCAGCAGCACGACCGAGTCAGCCGATCCCCCGCTGTCCGCTGTGCCGGCGGCGGAAGCCGTGTCGTCCTGCTCCACCTCGGGCGGCTGGAACGCCGGATCGCCTCCGGTGATGGTGGGGTCTTCGACCCCAGAGCCGGCCGCAGGATCGACGAACTGCGAATCGTCGGCGGCTCGGACGACCGCGCCCAGACCGGGCGTCGGATTGAACTCGACCCAGCCGTAGCCGGGGAAGTAGACCTCGGTCCAGGCCCACGAGTTCTGTTCGCTGACCATGATCAGCCCCGTCTGCGGGTCACGCGCTTCATCGTTCAACACATAGCCGATGGCGATGCGGGCGGGGATGCCGAGCGTGCGCAGCATGATCGCCATCGCCGATGCGTGATAGTCGAAGTACCCCTTCTGCGCGTCGAACAGGAAGTAGGTCACGGCATCGCGGAGCGGCGGCCGCTTTCCCAGCGAGTGGCTGTATGCGTAGTTCTGACGCAGATACTGCTCGATATTCGAGGCGATGACGAACGGCACGCGGTCGCCGCTCGCGACTTGCCTCGCCAATTCGCGCACCTCCTGGGGCAAGTCGGTGGGCAATTGCAGGTAGCGATCGCGCACCCAGGCGGGGTAGTCCGGACTGGAGGTGACGAGGCGGTCGACCGTGGCCGCGGACACGGAGCCGACCGTCACGTACTTGTCGCCGCCGCCAACGCTCTGGGACGGGGTCAAGCCCACGATGTCCTCAGCCCACGGGCCCGTCAGGAACTCGGCACCACGATCCGCGGCCAGCGGCTCGCCGAACGCGAACAGGCGGTTCTTGGCGACGGGATCAGTCACCAGCACTTCGACACGCGCGGGGCGGCGGAATTGCGCGCGCATCTCCTGCGTGCCGAACGTCGCCGCCTCGACGGTGGTCGGCGGGAGCTGTTCCTTCTCCGTATCGGTCTGACGCCAGCCGTTGGCGCTGTAGTGGTCGTAGGTCGCGCCTCGTAGATACAGCGTCTCCTCCGACTGCACCTGGAACAGCGGGTCGGTATCGAGGCGGACGGTGTTCTTCAAGGGGAGCACAGCGCCGAAGGTGTGCACATCGAGCGGCTGCTTGGAATCGACTCCGGCGAAGAGGCGGCCGAAGCGATCCAGCCGGCTCTCCACCGGGCTCAGCACGCGCTCCCACGTCCCGGCCACCGGCCCCCAGTTGTTGGCCGTCGGGATGACCCATGCCGTCGCGATCAGCACGACGCCCACCCACGTGGCGAGGCTCAGCACCTCGATGGATAGCCACGGGGGCGTCTCGGCCCGCTCGCCCTCCCAGCTGTCGACCGTGCGCAGCAAATGGAGCCGCGCGAACAGCAGTATCCCAGTGAACAGGAAGACGATGAACTCGAACGAGGGCTGATCGGGGAGGTACGAAATGTTGGTCAGCAGCGCCACACCGCCCGGGACGAGCGCCAGCCACGGGTTCTTCCACCGCACGACCGCCCACGCCGCGAGGTAGGCCAGGGCCCAGGTGGCGAAGACGACGAGCAGCACGAACGGCAGCGGGTCAGTGGAGACATCGCCCGCCAGCAACTGGTCGAACCAGATCCCCACGCGATCCCATAGCTCGGACCAGCGCGCGCCGACGCCGCTGCTGACGAGCGGGTCCGCAAGCTGCAGGGTGTGCATCACCATGCCGACCACAACGGCCAGGCCGATGGCGATCCCAACCAAATGCAGCGCCCACGACGGGGCGCGTGTGCGGCCGAGGGCCCAGCCCGATGTCAGACCCGCCAGGGCGGCCACGGTCAGCCGGGGCATCTCCGCCACCCAGTTCGCCCGCTCGACGGAGATGACGACCGCGAGCACCGCCACGAGCATCAGCCCGAAGGTGAGCAACTCCTCCCAGGACACGATGGATGACCATCGAGGCCCGCCGCCTGAGGTCGCTGCGCGATCGAGCGGAGGGGCGGGGCGATCCCAGGTCGCGCGCAACGTCATCGGCGGCTTCCTCGCGGGTCGATAGCGACGTGCTCACCGCCGGCGGTGAGCACGTCGCCTAGGTCGTCGGACCGCTTCACGGTGTAGGTGTAGATGCCGCCGGCGGTGAGCGTGCCGTACACGTCGAGGGAGTTCGCGGCGCCTCCGAACGTCTCGCTCTCCAGCAGCACGGCGGCGACCTTCACGCCCCGGCTCTGCAGCCCCATCAACATCAGCGGCCACCCCTCCGCCGCTGATGGCGTCACCGTCACCACTGTCGTGTGCCGCCCAAACCGGCGAGATTCCTCCAGCAGCAGGTGGGCGAGAGGGACGTCCCCGGTCGCACGCGCCAACGCGAGCGACTCCAGGATCCTGGTGTAGTGGTTCGCGCCTCGGTCCGGCTCATTGATGCGCAGGTCGTCGCCGAACGACATCAGCCCGACGGTGCGATTCGCGGTGAGGAAGTACCGCGCGATGGAGGCGCAGATCTTGACCGCCGCTTCCTCGGTGCCGTCGTCGCCGTCGCCGGCATGCACTCCGCGCTCGAGGTCGAGGACGATCCAGATATCCGAGGCGGGGTCGAGCTCGAAGAGCTTCACCATCAGGTTCCCCGTGCGCGCGGTCGCGGGCCAGTGGATGCGGTTATAGGAGTCGCCCGCCTCGTAGGGGCGAAGGCCCGCCACATTCGGCGTGACGTTCTGTGTGCGCCGGCGGAAACGCCCGTCGCCCGGGAGGTTCGCGGGCGGCAGGTAGAAATTCGGCAGGTCGGGGGCGCTCGGGTACACGAGGATCGAGGTCGGGTTCCCAAAGGTGCGAGTAAAGCGGAAGAAGCCGAAGGGATCGCTGGCCGTCACGACCACCGGTCCGAGCTGATACAGCCCTCGGCGCAGGGCAGGCGTCTGGTAGTGCCACGAATGAGCGCCCTTCGCGCTCATCGTCAGCACCCGATGCGGGGCGTGGTCCGGGATGGTGGCGGAGTCGCGGACTTCCAGCCACACCTTCGGAATCCGCGAAGTGGACTTGAGGACGATCCGTCCGTCAAGCGACTGGCCCTGTGAGACGCGCTGCGTGTAGCGATGCACCTCCACCTCGAGGCCGTTGATCATCGACCGGGCCCAGAGGTAGACGAGCGGAATGATCAGCAGGATGACGTACGCCAGCCGGGACAGCAGCCAGAAGCCGGTGGCGAACCCGATGGCGAAGCAGACGAGCGCCAACGCGAGCGCCCAGGCCACATTGGGGTAGCGCCGGAGCCATGCGATTGCGCCCCAGAGCCGCATGGGCTCAGGAGCCGCCGCGGGCGCGGGCACCCGGAACCGGCACGCGCTCGAGGCATTCTTCGACCACCTGCTTGCTGTCGATGCCACGGACGCGCGCGCCGGGGCTGACGATGACTCGATGGCCCAGCGTCGTATACGCGAGCGCTTTCACATCGTCCGGCTGGACGAAGTCGCGGCCATCGAGGAGCGCATACGCCTGCGTCGCCCGCATCAGCGACAACGAGCCTCGTGGGGATGCGCCCAGATAGACGCTCTCGTGTTCGCGCGTGGCATTCACCAGAGTCACGATGTACTGCTTGATCAATGGATCCACATAGATGCCTCGCACGGCTTCCTGCAGCTCCAGCACTTCCTGCGCGGTCGTCACCTGCTCCAGCGAATCGATGGGGTGCGCCGCCTGTTGGGCGTCCATCACCAGCACCTCGTCAGTGGGGGAGGGATAGCCGAGGTGGACGCGCATGAGGAAGCGGTCGAGCTGCGCCTCGGGCAGCGGGAAGGTGCCTTCGTACTCGATCGGGTTCTGGGTCGCCATGACCATGAACGGGCTGGGAGTGCGGTGGGTGACACCATCGACGGTGACCTGGCGCTCCTCCATCGCTTCCAGGAGCGAGGACTGCGTCTTCGGGGTCGCGCGGTTGATCTCGTCGGTCAGCACGACCTGGGCCATGATGGGCCCGGGGCGGAACTCGAAGTCTCGCGTCGCCTGGTTGAAGACGGAGACGCCGGTCACATCGGAGGGCAGCAGATCCGGGGTGAACTGGATGCGCGCGAAAGTGCAGCCGGTGGACCGCGCGAGCGCGCGAGCGAGCATCGTCTTGCCGACGCCAGGCACATCCTCGATCAGGAGGTGCCCGCGCGCGAGCAGACAGACCAGAGCGAGGCGCGTCTCCTGTGTCTTGCCGATGATGACCTGGTCGACGTTCGTCAGAATCCGGTCGACGACGATCTGGGGATCTTCCAACGGGCCCTCCCATCGAGGCTGCGCGCGACCCTCCGTTGCGGGCGCGGACTGCAAAACGAGTGGCGGGAGCTTGCCACGGTCCGAGGCAATTTAGTATAGCAACGCGCGGCGAGCGCTATCAGATCGTTGCACCGCAAACCGCTAACATCGAAGGAGCCCGGTAAGGAACCACGTGACCGACAGTCAGCAGCCTCCCAGCCACAGAGCGTCCGATGCCACCTCGCACGGCTGGCCGCGTCGCCGTTTCCTGCGGGTGGCGGCTGGCGGGATCGCGCTCGTGCCGCTGGCAATCGTGGGATGTGGCGACGACGAGCAACCGGCTGCATCTTCCGCCGCCACCGAAGCGGCTTCGAGCAAGACAGGTGTCCCAACCTCCGCGTCGCCGACTGCGTCGCAACCGGCCGGTCCCTCGCGTCGTGGAGCGACGGTGACCGCCACAGCCGCTCCGCCTTCCGTCACCATCGAGCTACTGCCTCGGCAGGTCGGCGTCGGCGAGACGATGCGCATCCGGGCGGTGGCGGCAGGCGCCAGCGGCGTCGTTGCCGACTTCAGGGGAGCGAGCTACCGCATGTTGCGGCAGGCGGACGGTTCCTTCTGGCTGGCGGTCGGCGTGCCGCTCGATGCCGCCCTTGGCGGCGAAACGTTGCGGGCGTCCGCTCGCGACGTCTCAGGCAAGACGATCGCTTCCGCGGAGGCACAGTACGAGGTCGTCACCGTGGAGCGGCCGGTGGACTACCTGCAGCTGACGCCCAGCGAGTCTTCCGTGCTCACGCCAGATGCGAGCGCACGCGAGAGCGAACTGCGAGGTCTCCAGTTCGCCGAGTTCGACGCTTCCCCACGGTGGTCGGACTTGTTTCTCCGCCCTGTCGACGGCGCGATCACGACGTACTTCGGCCAGGGGCGCTCGATCAACGACGGGCCGGTGGGGGCGTTCCACACGGGCGTCGACCTCGCCAACGACGAGGGCACCCCGGTGCAAGTCGCCGCGCCCGGACGTGTCGCCTGGACCGGGCCGATGCCGATACGCGGCAACTCGGTGGTCGTCGACCACGGGGGCGGGGTGAAGACTGGCTATCATCACCTGTCCGTCATCTCAGCAAGCGTCGGGCAGGAGGTCGGGGCGGGGGAAGTCGTCGGACTGGTCGGCATGACGGGCCTTTCGACTGGCCCGCACCTGCACTGGGAGCTGACGATCTGGGGCGTCAACGTCGACCCGTTTACGTGGATGACTACTCGCTTCGGGCCGTAGGGGCCAGCCCGCCCGTCGCCTCCAGCAACTGCGCCGCCGCGATGACCGCAGCTGTCTCCACTCGCATCAACCTCGGCCCGAGGGACGCGAAGAGCGCGCCGGATGCCCGAAACTCCTCGATCTCATGCGCGCTCCAGCCGCCCTCCGGCCCGATGTGCACCACGAGCGCCTCGGGAGGCAGCGGAAGAGCCGCGACCGTCTCGCGGATGGTCCTGGCGGCATCGGGGTCGGCGACGATGTGAGTGGCCGAGGCAGGCGGGTCGCCGCCGATGACGGGGACGAAGCAACGCTCGCACTGCTCAGCGGCTTCGATAGCAATCCGCCGCCAGCGCGCGAGGCGGCCATCGCCCGGATCCATCACCGACCGCGCGGCGAGCCGTGGGATCAACTGGGAGACGCCGACCTCGGTTGCCTTCTCGACGAGCCAGTCGCCTCGGGAGGCACGCGGGAACGCGCAGGCGACGACTACCGGCACCGGCGGTTCCGCGGCCGGCGCCACCGATTCGCCCAGGGCGAGCGTGACCTGGCCGCGACCGCTGGAGACTATGCGCGCTTCCCGCTGCCGGCCCTGGCCGTCGAACACTTCGAGTTGCGCGCCTTCCCGCAGGCGCAACACTTCGCGCAGGCGGCGCGCCCGCGCGCCGACCAGATGCACCTCAGCGGCGGCGAACTCCTCGGGGTCGAGGTGGAGCCGTTTCGTCACGCGGCGGGCGGCTTCACGGCTACCAGGCAGCGCCATTCGCCGTCCGCGAGGAGGGTGGTCGCGCGCAGGCCGGCCGCGCCCACGGCTGCCTCCACCGATGCGTGGCCCGATTCGATGAATCCGCTACCGATGAAGCAGCCGCCCGGGCGCAGCGCTCGCGCGATCTCAGGCATCAGCGCTATGAGCGCTACCGAGGAGATGTTCGCCACGAGGAGGTCGGCGCTCGCCTCGGCGGGTTCTGGCCACGGCCAGTCGGGGCCCAGCGAGCCGGTCCGTGTGTGCACCACGAGCGCGACGCTGTTCCGGGCCACATTGGCCTCGGCGGCCACGGTGGCGTTCGGGTCGGTGTCGCACGCCCGCACGGACCCGGCGCCGAGCAACGCGGCCGCGACCGCGAGGATGCCCGAACCGGTGCCGACATCGAGCACCGCGATCCCCGGGCGCAGATGCCGTTCCAGCGCCGCGAGGCAAAGCCGGGTCGTCTCATGCTGTCCGGTGCCAAAGGCCGTCCCGGGGTCGAGCTCGATCACCTCCTCGCCCTCCTGCGCTTCGTACGGTTCCCACGACGGCCGCACGACCAGGCGCTGACCGACGTGCTGCACGCCGAAGAAGCGCTTCCATTCCTCGGCCCAGTCCTGGTCGCGCACTTCCCGGTAGCGCAGCGGCGGCAGCGGCACGGTCAACGGCACTCCCGCAAGACGCCGCCGGAGCGAGCGCCGCGCGGTGAGGCTGAGGGGCCCCGCGAGGCAGACGCGCAACGTGGTGGGCGCGTCGAGCAGTTCATACTGAAAGTTGTCGTGGTCGAGCGTGCGGATCGCGGGCTCGATGGCCACGCCTGCCGGCGACAGCTCGCGCAGCACGTCCGAGACGGCGTCGACGTCCGGCGGCCAGGCACGCACCGCGACCTCAACCCAGGGCGCTGGAGGTTCAGTGGAGGACGCTGGGGGCATGCGGTTGTCAGCCGCCGAGGGCGTCGCGGATACGCCCCAGCAGACCGCCGCCCTCCGCCGCGTCGGTGGGCGTCCCCATCGATTCCGCCAGCCGTGAGAGGAGCTCGCGCTGCTCGTCTGTCAGCTTCGTGGGGGTCACGACGTTCGCCCGCACCAGCAGATCCCCTCGTCCCGATCCACGCAGATGCGGTACGCCCTTCGCGCGGACCGTGAAGACGTGGCCGGGCTGCGTGCCGGGTTCGACCTTGAGCGGTACCGGCTCGCCGTCGAGCGTGGGCACCTCGATCGTTGCGCCGAGGGCGGCTTGCGCCACGTTGAGCGGCAACTCGTAGATGAGGTCGTCCTCCTCGCGCATGAAGTCGCTGTGCGGCTTCACCCGCACGACGACGTAGAGGTTGCCAGCGGGGCCGCCGCGCGCGCCGCCATCGCCTTCGCCGGAGATACGGATCTGCGAACCGTCATCGATGCCGGCGGGTATCTTCACCGTGCGCTTGACCACGACGCGCCTGCTGCCCCGGCCGCGACAGGTGCCGCACGGATCCGTGACCACCTGCCCCTCGCCGCCGCAACGGTCGCAGGTGGCGACGTTGACGAACTGCCCAAACAGCGACTGCTGTACGCGCCGGAGTTCGCCCGTGCCCTGGCACTCGGGACAGACGGAGGGCCTGCTGCCAGGCTTCGACCCGTTCCCGCGACAGACCGAGCATTGCTCGATGTGTTCGTATTCGAGCTGGCGCTCTGTGCCGAACACCGCTTCGGCGAAATCGACCGTGATGTTGGTGCGGAGGTCGGAGCCCCGCTGGGGGCCACCGCGGCGGGAGCCGGTGCCGCGGAAGAAGGCATCAAAGATGTCACCGAAGCCGCCGAAGCCATCGAACCCCGCGAACCCTTGCTGGCCGTTGCCGCCGACGCCCGCCATGCCGTAACGGTCGTAGGCGCTACGCTTCTCCGGATCGGAAAGCACGTCGTACGCGGCGGCGACCTCTTTGAAGCGCTCCTCGGCGTCCGCGTCTTTATTCCGGTCGGGGTGATACTCCATCGCGAGCTTGCGGAAGGCGCGCTTGACGTCCTCCTGCGACGCATCGCGGGCCAGGCCCATCACCTCGTACAGGTCGCGCTGTGCGTTCATATTCTATTCCTGGCTGACGCCGGCCCGGGCCGCAAGCCTCAGACCAATCATTCTAACCATGGGTCTGGACAACGCGCTGTGGCGCAATCACAAGCGGAGGGTACAGGTAGTCCGGAGTCCGTACTGAGGGCAGAACTCCGGACTACACTTTTTCGGAGATAGGGATCCGTATCTAAACCTCGCGGAACTCGCCCTCGACAGTGCTGGGCTCCTCGTCGCCGCCGGGGGCCTCGCCGGCTGTCCCGTCCGGCGAGGCGCTCTCCGCCGCGCCGTACACAGCCTGGCCGATCTCCTGCATCCGCTGCGAGAGCGTCTCCATCGCGGCGCGCATGCGTTCCGCGTCGTCGCTGTCGAGGGTGCTCCGGACTTCGGTCACGGACTCTTCCACACGCTGCTTCAGGTCGTCGCTGATCTTGTCGGCGTTCTCGCGCAACGTCTTCTCAGCCGAGTAGGCGAGCGAGTCGGCCGCGTTGCGGGTCTCGACCGCCTCGCGGCGGCTGAGGTCCTCGGCGGCGTGGGTCTCCGCTTCGCGCCGGAGCGCTTCCACTTCGTCTTTCGAGAGGCCGGACGCCGACTGGATCATGATATGTTGCTCTTTGCCGGTCGCCTTGTCGCGCGCGGACACCGTGACGATGCCGTTCGCGTCGATGTTGAACTCCACCTCGACCTGCGGGACGCCGCGAGGCGCGGGCAGAATGCCATCGAGGATAAAACGGGCCAGCGACTTATTGTCGGCCGCCATCGGACGCTCGCCCTGCAGTACGTGGATCTCCACTGACGGCTGATTGTCGGCGGCGGTGGAGAATGTCTGCTTGGCGCTCGTGGGGATCGTCGTGTTGCGCTCGATGAGCGCGGTCATGACGCCACCCAGCGTCTCGATGCCGAGCGTTAGCGGGGTCACGT
>CAYGHU010000011.1:0-15083 GCA_964349785.1 uncultured Dehalococcoidaceae bacterium
CTCAGGCTCCGCCTCAGCCATCGCGAGGTAGCCCCCCCGCACGCGTTCATGGAACGCGAGGGCCTCGCGCTCCAGGTAGTCGCTCCCGCCCTCCTGGCCTCGGGCGCGCCCGGCCGCGGGCGGCAGGTCCAGCAGGACGGTGAGCCGCGGCAGCAAGCCGCCCGTCGCTACCGCGTTGATCGACAGCACGGCATCGAGGCTCACTCCCCGTCCGTAGTGCTGGTACGCGATGGTGGAGTCAGCGAAGCGGTCGCACAGCACCAGCATGCCGGCATAGAGGGCAGGCCGGACGACCTCGGCGACCAGCTGCGCGCGCGCCGCGCCGAACGCCAGCAGCTCCGCCAGCGGCTCCGGCGCACGTTCGAGGCCGAACAGCGCCTCGCGCAGCCGCTCCCCCAGCACCGTGCCGCCCGGCTCGCGGCAGGTGACCACCTGATAGCCCTCGCTTCGGGCGCGCCTCATGACCGCCTCGAGCTGTGTCGATTTGCCGGCGCCCTCGCCGCCCTCGAACGTGACGAACCAGCCGGGTGCCGTCATGCGCGCAGGTCTTCACTCCAGGCGTCCTCATGCACCGGCCCGTTGTCCGCGGCGACCATCATGACGCGGCGGAACGGCTCCCGGCCTCGGGAGGACGTCTCCACGCCGTGGCGGCTGGCCAGTTCATGCTGCAGACGGCGGATGTAGGCATTCTGGGGCGCCAGCTCGATGGCGGCCTTGCCCTCGAACGAGACGGCCGCGATCGCCTCTTCCGCTTCCTGCAGCGCCGCCGTGGTGGGGTCGAGTTCGGCGCCCGCGCCTCGGAGGCTGAGCAGCGATTGCTCGATCTGGCCGACCGTGTTGTTGCGCAGGACGTAGATGGGGATGCCTCGTAGCTCCGCGTCACGCAGCGGGCCGGAGCGGCGGCGGTAGTACGGGCGCAGCGTCATCACGGCGTCCGCGTCCTGGATGCTGTCCACGACGACGGCCGCGGATCGGGTGTTCGCGATCGCCTCTTCGAGGCGGTTTCGGCTGACGCCGAAGGCCAGGACGCGCCGCTGCGGGGCGCCGGGCGCGGGCGCGATGCGCCGGGAGCGCTCCCGCTCGCGGGGCTCCCCGTCGTCGTGGCGCTCCTCGCTGCGGCTTGCCAGCGGCACGCGCTCGACCCCCACCACCTCGCCGGCGGCGTCCAGCACCCGTATCTCCGCCTCCGCGTCGAAGCCGCGCAGCAGCGCGTCCACCGTCGAGGCGATGTCGTCGTGCACCGCCACGCGGTCGAAGCTCTGGATCTCCACCAGCGCGTCGAAGGTCGGCCGCGCCCGTCGCTCCAACACCGTCTTCTGCGTCCCTCGCCGCCGCGCCTCCTCGTCAGACAGCGTCACCGATTCGATGCCGCCGATGAGGTCCGACAGCGTCGGGTTCTGCATCAGGTTGGATAGCGCGTTGCCGTGCGCCGTGCCGATGAGCTGCACGCCGCGTTCGGCGATCGTCCGCGCGGCGAGCGCCTCGAGCGCCGTACCGATCTCGTCGATCACGATCACCTCGGGCATGTGATTCTCCACCGCCTCGATCATGACCTGGTGCTGCAGCTCCGGCCTCGGCACCTGCATGCGCCGGGCGCGGCCCACGCCGTGGTGGGGGATGTCGCCGTCGCCGCCGATCTCGTTGGAGGTGTCCACAATGACCACGCGCTTGCCCAGGTCGTCCGCCAGCAGGCGTGCCGCCTCGCGCAGCATCGTCGTCTTGCCCACGCCCGGCGGGCCGAGGAGCAGGACGCTGCGACCGGTCTCGATGAGGTCGCGGATCACGCCCGCCGAGCCGCTCACGCTTCGCCCGACGCGGCACGTGAGACCCACGATGCGTCCTCGGCGGTTCCGGATGGCCGAGATCCGGTGCAGCGTGCGCGGGATGCCCGCGCGGTTGTCCTCCGCGAACTCGGAGATCTGGGCCACCACGTGGTCGAGGTCCTGCTCGCTGACTTCGCGTTCGTCGAGGACGATCTCGTGGCTTCCCGCGTAGCGCGCGGTGGGGACGCGCCCAAAGTCGAGCACGATCTCCAGCAGCCCGTCGAGGCCATGCTTGCGCACGGCGGTCGCTACAGGCTCAGGCAGCGTGACCAGCAGCAGCTCGATCTCGCCGCGCTGCTCCTCCGTCAACGACTGTCCAATGTGCCCATCGCCTTCGCGGATGCTGGTCAGTTCAGCCACGAGTTGGCACCGTCCTTCCGGCTGCATGGGGGATGGCTTCCATCACCGGGCGCGTCGTGCGCCTGGCCAGGAGCACGTACTCGTCGCCCAATTGATACCCGTGCGAGCGGAGCAGCGCGGCCGGCGTGCCGGCACAGGCCGGCTGCAGCGCCAGCACGCGCTCCGCATCCTCGAAGTACGCGCGGGAGGCCGTGTACAGCGCCTCCGCACTGGCCGCGGCTCCGGGCTCTACGAGCAAGGTGAACTGCCCCCCGGGCGAGAGCTGCAGCACGGCGCGTATCTTGTCCCCCTCGCACGCCACCAGTTCGCGGCCCCCCCGCCCGAGCCATCGGCGCTCCTGCACCGCCCGCCACTCCTCAAATGTCATCGCGATCGCCTGGCGCGAGCCGATCGGCAACGCCCGGTTGTACAGCTGAAACAGCGCGAACCGGTCTGCTTTCTCCGCCTCACGCACTTGGGTCTCGCCGTCCCCGCTGTTGCAGTCGTCTGTACGGTCGGAGTGCTCGGCGGACCAGAGGTCCTCTTGCACCGCGCGCACGAATCCCGCCCGCAGCGCTTGCGGGAGGGCGGGGGCGTCGGCGTGCATGCGGAGCAGCAGTTGCGAGACCCTCGCCTCTGCGGCCGACTCGGAAGCCTGCGTCAGCAGCGAGGTGATGACGCCGTCGTGCTCCCCTCCGGCATCGACGAGCGTATCGATCTCCCAGGCCCGCTGTGAGGCTAGCGCCCGCGCGGTGGCGATCCCATGGATCTGCCGGCCGCGCACATCGATCCAGACGTGCCTGCCGCGGCCGAGCCATTGCTGGACCGTCGCCGCCAGCGCATGCGGGGCCGCTGAGCGCTTCCCCAGCCGCTCACGCGTCACCGCCTGGTTCTCGTACACCTCGCCGTCGAACGAGACGAGGGCGACGAGGTCCGTTGGCCGGGGCGTGTGCGTCCGCGTCATGCGCGCGCCTCGCTTCCCATCGCCTCGCGGGCCAGCCGCACGAACCAGTCGTGCATGCGCGAGTCGCCTGTCAGCTCCGGATGGAAGGAGGTGGCCAGCAACCGTCCTTCACGGCAGGCCACGATGCGCCCGTCCGGCAGCGTCGCGAGCACCTCGACGGCCGGCCCCGGCTCGCGGATCACGGGCGCACGGATGAACACTGCCCGCACGGGGCCGCCTTCGACGCCCGCGATGCCGAGGTCCGCCTCGAAGGAGTCCGCCTGGCGGCCGAACGCGTTGCGCTCGACGGTGATGTCCATCGCGCCGATCGGCGGACGGTCGAGGCCCGGGACGCGCTTCGCGAGCATGATCGCCCCCGCGCAGGTACCCCACACCGGCAGACCGGCCGCGATGCGTGCGCGCAAGGGCTCCAGCAGGCCGAACGCGATCAGCAGCCGCGCGATCGTCGTGCTCTCGCCGCCGGGGATGATGAGCGCGTCGACCGAGCCCAGCTCCGCCTCCGTGCGCACCTCGCATGCCTCCACCCCGAGCGCACATAGCCGCTCCAGGTGCTCGCGGAAGTCGCCCTGCATGGCAAGGACGCCGATGCGTGGCTGCACGGGCTTCGTCCGGCCTCCTCTGTCCGTGGTGTCAGTTACCCCGCCCGGCGAGTTGTTCCTCGACCGGCATGGAAGCGACAGAGCGCCCGCGCATCGGCTCGCCGATGTTGCGGGATACCTCGGCAAGCACTGCGGGGTCACGGTAGTGAGTGACCGCCCGCACGATGGCGGAAGCCATCTTCGCCGGGTCGTCCGACTTGAAGATGCCCGAGCCCACGAAGACGCCGTCCGCCCCCAGTTGCATCATCAACGCCGCGTCGGCTGGCGTGGCGACGCCTCCGGCGGAGAAGTTCACGACCGGCAGCCTGCCGAGGCGCTTCACCTCCTGCACGAGTTGCAGCGGCGACTGCAGCTCCTTGGCGATCGCCGCCAATTCGTCATCGCGGGCCGCCTGCACTCGGCGGACGCCGCTCCACAGCGCGCGCATGTGGCGCACGGCCTCCACAATGTCGCCCGTCCCCGCCTCGCCCTTGGTCCGGATCATCGCCGCGCCTTCGCCGATGCGCCGCAGCGCCTCCCCGAGGTCGCGGCAGCCACACACGAACGGCACGCGGAACGGATGCTTATCGATGTGATGCTGGTCGTCCGCCGGCGTCAGCACCTCGGACTCGTCGATGTAGTCGACGCCGATCTCCTGGAGGATCTGCGCTTCGACGAAGTGTCCGATGCGCGCCTTCGCCATGACCGGGATCGTGACCGAGCTGCAAATCTCCTCGATGAGTTCGACACGGCTCATGCGTGCGACGCCACCGGCCGCGCGGATGTCGCTGGGCACCCGCTCGAGCGCCATCACCGCGCACGCCCCGGCCTCCTCGGCGATCCGCGCGTGCTCGACGGTGACCACATCCATGATCACACCGCCCTTCAGCATCTGTGCGAGGCCAGCCTTCACCGTCCAGGTGGCTGTCTCGCCGCTGCTGCCGTTGCTGGCCGTGCCGTTACTGCCGGACATATCGCTCCTCATACAGTGCTGAAATTTCCTGCGACGTTATTGTACCGCGCCGCTGGTACCGTTGCCGATGGTGCGTTCTATACCCGGTATGGCCTCGCCCGGCGTCCGCGCAAGGTGGATATCCACAGGAGCACGGTCTGTCATACCATCACCCTATGAATGTCTTGATCATGGGATGCGGTCGAGTCGGTTCGACGTTGGCCACGCGGCTGGATCGTGAGGGTAAGCGCGTCACCGTCGTCGACACGGATCCCTACGCATTCCGCCGTCTGCCCTCTGACTTCAAGGGTGAAAAGGTCGTCGGTTCGGGATACGAGGACCACGTGCTGGTGCAGGCAGGGGTCCGCGAGGCGGATGCGTTCCTTGCCCTCACCCAGGGGGACAACCGCAACCTGCTGGCGGCGCAAATGGCGAAACACATCTTCGGTGTCCAGGTGGTGGTCGCCCGCGTGTATGACCCGTTTCGGGGCGAGATCTTCAGCCACCTCGGTCTGCGTACCTTCAGCCCCACAAACATCGGCGCGGACATGGCGTACGAAGCGCTGATGCAGGAGTAGGGCAGCCATGTACATCATCGTGGTCGGCGCGGGAAAGGTCGGGTACGGACTCGGCGTTGAGCTCCAGGCGAACACGAACCACGAAATCGTCCTCGTCGAGCGTGAGCGTGGCCGCGCTTCCGAGTTGCGCAAAGAGCTGGGCGACACCGTCGTCCAGGGCGACGGGACCGAGGTCGTCTTCCTGGAAAGCGTCGGAGCGCGGCGTGCCGACATCCTGATCGCGGTGACGGGCGATGACGGCGCGAACCTCGTCGCCTGCCAGGTCGCAAAGCACTGGTTTCACGTGCAACGCACGATTGCCCGCGTGAATAACCCTCGTAACGAACGGCTGTTTCATCTCCTCGGCATCGACTCGACGATCTCCGCGCCCGGGGCCATCCTCGCGCAGATCGAGGTGGACCTGCCGGAGCACACGCTGGTGCCGCTGATGCGGCTCCACGGCTCGGGGCTCCAGCTGGTCGACCTGCACGTGCTCCAGGGCTCCGAGGCCGCCGGGCAGACGATCCGCGACCTGTCGCTTCCACCGGAGACGGTCATCTCACTCGTTGTGACGGCGGAGGGCGAGCCGCACATCCCCACGGCCGACACAGTCTTGCAGCCGGGCGACGAGGTCATCGCCGTCATCCGCTCGGAGGCGGAGCCGGTACTGCGCAGGCTGGTCAGCGACGGGGCACACGCAAAGGTACCGGAGTAAGCGGATGCGGCTCGCGCATCTCGGTCCGCGCGGCACCTACACCGAGGCTGCGGCGATCGCCTATATGCCGGACGCCGAGCTGCTGCCGGTGGCAACCGTGACGGCGGCAGTCGAGGCCCTCGAGCGCGGCGAAGCCGACGGCGCTATCTGCGCCATGGAGAACGCCCTCGACGGCGGCATCAATGAGACCATCGACCTCCTGCTGCGCGAGACGATGGCGCTCCACATCTGCGGCGAGGTAGTGCTGCCGGTGCATCACGTACTCGCCGGCGCGCCTGGGATTGACCTCAGCCAGGCGTCCGCCGTGTACTCGCACCCGTCCGCGCTGGCGCAGTGCCGCGGGCGCATCGCGGAGCTCGCGCCCCGGGCTCGGCCCGTCGCGGCTCTGTCCACAGCCAGCGCCATCGAGGCGGCGCTGGCTGAGCCGGGAGCGCTGGCCGTCGGCAACCGCCATTCCGCTGAGCTCTATCACGCGACGATTTACGCGGACGACGTCGCGGACGAACCGGGCAACGCGACCCGATTCGTCGCGCTCGGCCACCAGGACGCACCGCCGTCCGGCGACGATAAGACTTCGCTCGCCTTCACGACGCACCACGACCGGCCTGGCTCGCTGGTCGAGGTGCTGAGCATCTTCTCGAATCGTGGCATCAACCTCGCGCGGATCGAGTCGCGCCCCACCCGGCGCGCCCTGGGGACCTACGTCTTCCTCCTCGACCTGCAGGGGCACCGCGAGGACGCGCTGGTCGCGGAAGCGATCGAGGAGGCTCGAATCGTCACGCTCTGGCTGCGCGTCCTCGGTTCGTATCCTCGGTGGACGCGCCAGCTTGCCTGAAATCCCGGATCTTGAGGCGATTCGTGGGTTTCTGGAGCCTCGGCTCAAAGCAAATCCTGTCGCCAGCGCCGATCTGACGGTCCCATGGCTGGTGCGCACCGGCGCGGAGGGCTTCCAGACTCTCGCCGGACACGAGTTCGTCAACGTGCGACGGCACGGCAAGTTCCTGCTGTTCGCTACCGACGATGAGCGGGTGCTCGTCGTGAATCCGATGCTGACCGGACGCTTCCAATGGGCGGAGCCGCGCGACCGCAAGCGCCCCAACACCTGCCTGACCCTCGCATTCGAGGATGGCCACCAGTTCCGCTACTCGGACGCGCGACGCATGGGGCGCTGGTACCTCGTGCCGATCGAGGAGCTGCCAGCGGTTCCGCAGTTCGGCGAGTTAGGGCCGGACGCGCTCGAAGTGGACGAAGACACATTTCTGCAGCGCTTGCGACGGCACTCCGGCCAGATCAAGAGCACCCTGACGAATCAGAAGTTCATCGCCGGCATCGGCAACGCCTACTCGGACGAGATCCTGTGGGAGGCGCAACTGCACCCGCACCGCCGACGCAGCACGATGGATGAGGCAGACCTGCGCCGCCTCTATCGTGCGATGCGGTCGACGCTCGAATGGGCGCGCCCCATCCTCGAGGCGGAGGTGGCTGAGCGCCTGTACCAGAGTAACGAGGAGTGGCGCGCGCACCTGCGCGTGCACCGGAAAGCGGGGGAGCCCTGCCCACGGTGCGGCAACGAGGTGAAGGCCCAGGTCCGGGGCGGAAGCGAGACGGACTATTGTCTGCACTGTCAGCCGCTGGTCCTCGGCTGATCCGGCATGCGGCTACGACAAGAGGATCGGCGTACTGCGAGGGGGAGGCAGCCAGATGGACGTCATCGGGCGCGATATCGGCCACGGTGTGGAGCGGATGTATCGCGAGGTGGAGGCTCGAGTCGCCGCCGCCGACCGCGACTTGAACGTTGTCGCCTTCGAGGGCGACGGGCTCTCCAGCGTGAAGTGGACGACCAGGGCCGTCACGATCTCATTGCACTCGGGCGTACCGACCCATGCGCTGCCGCATGTCCTGGGCATCGCCTTGCAGCACGTCCGCCAGGACTTGGACGGATACCCCAATGTCCGCAAGCCGAAGGGACGGCAGCCGGAGGGGTCCGACCTCGTGCGTTCCGCGCTCCGTGAACTCGTGCTGGAGCCGGACGCCGAGGCGCAACTGGCGGGCCTCGGCCTCGACCGCGAATGGGAGCAGGAGCAGCGCCATCAGGCGATGAAGGACCTGCTGCGGGATCCCCCGGCCGATTGGAATGAAGACGGCAGCCTGGGCAACGCGTTCATCGCGCTCCAGTGCGCTCGCCTCGCCGTGACGCACCCGCCGAAGATGTGGGGGGCCCTCCGCAAGCGTGTCGAGGAAGTCCTGCCGGTGGCGGCCGAACGCGCCGAACTGGCTGGCCGCGCGCTCCATCGTCGGCGCTGGGGCACTGCAAATGCGTGCCTCAACTCGCTCGTTAACGTCCGTGACGAGCTCGGCCTCGCGGACGTCGCGATCATCGTAGATGGCGCGGGGCGCGAGTACTGAGCTTCGGTCAGGACGCCGCGAAGGCCGCCCGCGATCCTCGGTCCAGCCAGCCGATGACAAACGGGTGCCACTCGCGGTACCGCTCGAGGTAGTGCCCGAAGAGCGCCGAGGGAGTCGCGCTCGGTCGCACCGGATCGCGCAGCAGCTTCATATGCGCCTCGTGCGGCGTGCGCCCCCCCTTGCGGTGGTTGCAGGCGCGACAGGCAGCCACGAGGTTCTCCCACTCGTGCGGCCCCCCGCGGTGACGCGGCACCACATGGTCGAGCGTGAGCTCTAGGCCGTCACGGCCGCAGTACTGGCAGCGCTGCTGGTCACGCGCGAACACCTCCTTGCGGGTGAGCCGCACCCGAGGCCGAGGACGGCGCACCGGCTGATGCAGGCGGATCACCGAGGGCAGCGGATACGTCATCTCGACGCCGAGGATATCGTCGTCGGCGGCATGGATGATCTCAGCTTTGCCGTGGAAGACCAGCACGAACGCGCGGCGTGCGGCGCACACGTTGAGCGGCTCATAGTTCTGGTTGAGTACCAGCGCTCGCCGCTCAATCGTCACTGGCAATGCTCCTGCCGTGCGCTAGCAGTCTACCGCATCTGCGGCGGGTGCGTGAGCGGGTGACGACCTGCCCGCCGCTACGTCCCCGGGATCGGGAGCCCGGCCTCAAACGCATCAAGGGCGTCTTTCACCTCGGAGGGCATCAGCGCTTTCATCAGCGGGAGCTGCTCGATGAAGAACGGCGCGAGCGCGGAATCGTTGAGGGCCTCGGTAACGCCGTCGGAGACCGGAAAGCTCGTGGCGGCGAAGATGAGGATCTCGGCAAACAGGATCCCCTTCAGGAGGCCGAATACGGCGCCGCCGATGTGGTCCAGCGGCCCAAGCATGAGCAGCGTCGCCGTCGTCCGCAGCAAGAGCGACGCGATCTGCCCGATCACGAAGACGCCCGCGAAGATCGCCACGAAGGCGATGAACTTCCGTGTGGGTTCGTGGTCCACGAGAAAGTCGACATCGTCAGCCAGATTGTCGTAGAACTTGCTGGCGATGATCGCGCCCAGGATGACCGCGAGCAGCGGGATGATCTCGCGGATCAGCCCGCTGCGGAACGCGGAAAAGGTCGTCAACGCAATCAGCGCGATGATGAGCAGGTCGATCCAGTGCATGGAGCCTCCGCGTCGCCCGCCGTCGATGCTGGCCGGAGTCTACCAGCCGGACGAGGCGGCGGCATCGGGACTCCACCGTGCACGCCCCCGCCGCTGTTCAATTCACCGATCGCGACTGTACCCTGAATGGATATTCACGATGGCCGATGACGTGCCTCGGCTTCAGTGAGCGGGGCGTCGAATGGCCGCGCCGCTTTCAAGTTGGTCGGAGGTGTGGTCCGATGCCGTTGCACGTTGATCCAGGGACGGCCGCCGTACTTGATACGCGCCTGGGTGATCGGCCGCTGGCAGAGGACGCACCGCTGCACCCCCGCGCAGCCCGTGCATGCAAACGCATCAAGGCAGCCACGATCGAGATCCTCGCCGAGGTCGGCCCGAACGACCTGACGGTCGAACAGGTGGCCACCCGCGCCCATGCCAGCAAACAGACGATTTATCGCCTGTGGCCGTCTCGCGAAGCCATGATCCGCGAGGCGGTGCAGGAGCAAATCGTTGAGCTGGAGGAGCCAAACACCGGCACGCTCGCCGGCGACCTGATGTCGATGGTGCGCATCCAGCTCTGGTTCTACACAGAGTCGCCGATGGCTCGCGTGCTGCCGAAGTTGCAGGGCGCGGCCGTCAACGACCCCGCGCTGTTCGAGATCTTCCAGCGCGGAGGCATGACCGGCCGTCGCGCGATCATGCGCCGCGTCGTCATGCGCGGGATCGGCCGCGGCGAGGTGGCAGCCGACACCGACCCTGACTTGCTCCTGGACATGCTGCTCGCCCCGCTGCAACGCCGGGTCTTCTTCACCTTCCAGCCGGTCGACGAAGCCTACGGCGAGCAGGTCGTCGAGCGCGTCCTGCGCGCCTTCGCCCCGTCGCATCGCGAGGAGTAGGTCGCCCGAAGCGTCCATCCTACGGCTGGCGGATGGCGCCAGCCGCGCGCAGCCTCTCCAGTTCGTCATCATCCACTCCCAGCTCCCGCAATACTTCGTCCGTATGCGCTCCCAGTGGCGGCGAGGCGCGGCGCGCGACCAGCGGCGATACGGACATCGTGAGGATCGGCCCGACCATCCGCTCAGGGCCGATCGTCTCGTGCTCGAGCTCGACCATGAGCTGGTTCGCCCCCACCTGCGGGTCATCTGACATCTCTTCCGGGAAGTTGACCCGAGAGGCGGGAGCCCCCTCGGCATCCAGTACATCGAGCCACTCCTGCATCGTGCGCGTCCGCATGATCGCTCGTACGCGCTCGCGCAGGGCCTCCACCTTTTCGGCGTTCGCCGGGTTCAGCGCGTTGTAGTCTGGCGAGTCGCTGTCGTCGTCGGTGATCCCCAGCGCTCGCCGGATGGATTCGCGGTTGAGAGGCGTCAGCGCTCCGAGGATGATCGCCCCGTCCTGCACCTCGTAGCCGCCGTAGTAGATGCTGAACGCGCTGGCCCCGATCGCCGCGGTGATGTCGCCGCGCGCCTTCGTCAGCTCGCTGTACCCTTGGCCCTGAGCGCGAATCGCCTGCAGCCGCTCGACCAGAGGGTCCCGGACCATGACGTCCGCCACCGGGATACGGGAGACGAGCCCATCCTGCACCGACAACGCGGAGGCCAGCAGTGACGTGTGAATGTACTGACCCTCCCCGGTGCGCTCGCGATGCAACAGTGCCGCGCATACTCCCATCGCCCCCGCCAGTCCCGAGGTGCGGTCGGCGATAGCCGTGCTGCTGATGGACATCGGCGCACCGACCTCGTTCACCTTTCCCTCACCCGCCATCAGGCCGGAATACGCTTGCGCCACCACGTCCGAGCCTGCACGCAGGGCGCTCGGGCCCTCCTGTCCGAAAGCCGTGTTCTCGAGGTAGATCAGGTCCGGGCGGTACCGGCGGAGCGTGTCGTAGTCGGCGCCCAGGCGCTTCGGCACGCCTGGCCGGCCGTTGATCATGAACACATCGAACTGAGGGATGATGCGGTACAGTAGCTCGCGGCCCGCTTCTTGCTGCAGGTCGATCACCACACCGCGCTTGCCTCGATTCAACGACTGGAAGAACTTGCTCTCGCCCGGGGCGAAGCCGCCGAGCAAGCGCAGCGCGTCGCCGGTTGGCGGCTCTGCCTTCACGACGTCCGCCCCGAGGTCCGCAAGGTGCATCCCGCAATACGGGATCGCGACGATGTGCGAGAACTCGAGTACCCGGTAGCCGCTGAGCGGCCCCCGAGGCGTCGTCTGCGCCTCTGGCCCCTGTACCATCGGTGTGTCTCCCTACTTGCCGGCCACTGGGCCGAACAGCTCATCCGCCAGGCGGGCGAGGTGTTCCGCCTCCGCACCGAGCAGCAGCTCATTGCTTTTCACACGCTTCACCCAGAAGTGCAGGTCGTGCTCCCAGGTGAACCCGATGGCCCCGTGGACGTGAATCGCCTGCGACCCGACGAATGCGGCCGGCGCCGCCGTTGCGGCCTTTGCCATGGCGACCGCCCGATGGCGCTCGGCCCCCTGCTGTTGAAGCTGCATCGCCGCGAAGTAGACGGCGGCCCGCATCCGCTCCACCGCCGCGCCCATCTGTGCGATGCGCACCTTCACGGCCTGATTCGAGCCGATCGGGCGGCCGAACTGCTCCCGGTCCTTGGCATACTGCACGGCCATCTCGAGCATGCGTTCGCTGGCGCCCTGGCTCTCCGCCGCCAGCGCCGCCCGGTACTCGTCGGTCAGCTCGGCCACGGCGTTGGCCGCGGACGCTTCGCCGTAGAGCACAGCTTCCGGGGGCACGGACACGTTACGGAGGCCAGCCCGGAAGCGGGGGGTCGCGCGGTCCATCACGCCCAGGTCCGTCCATTCGGCCCCTGCATCGTCCGTGGGGAGCAGTGCGAGCGCGGGCCCGGAGGCGGTGGACACCTCGGCCAGCACCGTATGCGCCGCGGGGCCATACGGGACATCGTGCAACGTGCCGTGGAGGCTCCAGCCGGAGGCGGTCACCACCGCCTGCACCGGCTCGCGCTCGCCGTTATAGTCGCCGGGATCGCCGCGCACGGACAACGTGACAGTCGCGATCCCCTCCGCGATCTGGCGCAGCATGTCGTCACGGAAGGTGGAGCCGGGCGCGGCGGCGATGGCGCGCGCCGCGAGCAGGGTGGTGACAAGCGGCACATGCAGCGCGGCCCGTCCCGTTTCCATCGCGACCAGCATGAGCTCCTCGAAGCCAAGACCGGCGCCGCCGGCCTGCTCCGGTACGTTCAGGGCGGGCCAGCCGCTCGCGCTCAGCGTGCTCCACAACTCTGGATCCGCGCCGCTACCCTCGAAGGCGACTGACCGGACACGCGAGGGCGGACAGGCGCCGTCGAGCAATGCCCGCAGCCCTTCGCGCAGCATCGTTTGATCGTCAGCGAGTTCGAAGTCCATGTCCGTCCCTACGTACCGCGCGGAAGTCCAAAGATGCGTTCGGCGATGATGTTGCGCTGGATGTCCTGCGTCCCTCCGTATACAGAGGCGACGCGCGAGTACAGCCATTCCGACACCCATTCCCCTCCATGCAGCGCATGCGGCGCACCGAGCATGGGCAGCGCTTCCGGCCCCGCGAGCAGCGCGGCGACATCGGCGAGGCCTTGTTCGGTGTCTGCCCAGAACAGCTTCATGAAGGATGTCTCCTCGGCCGGAGGGACGCCGCGAATGTACCGCGTCATCCAGCGCAGATTGGCGAGTCGCATCAGCTGGATGTCCGTGTACGAGCGCGCGAGGGCCTCCCGCAGGTGCGGGACATCGATGAGCCGGTCGCCGTTTCGCCGGGTGGCGCGAGCGTATTCCACCAGCTCGTCGAACAGTTGCTGGAACCCCACCAGCATCGACATCGTGATCACGCCGCGCTCATATGTGAGCAGCCGGTTCGCCACCCGCCACCCCTGATTCTCGCCGCCGAGGATGTGGTCGGCGGGCACGCGCACGTTGTCGAAGAAGACTTCGTTGAACTCCCGGCCGCCGTTGATCTGCTTGATGTAGTTCACGGTGATGCCGGGGGACTTCATGTCCACGATGAAGAAGGAGATGCCGCGATGCTTCGGCGCCTCCGCATCCGAGCGCGCGAGTATCGCTCCCCAGTCGGCGAACTCCGCCCCGCCGCCCCAGATTTTCTGGCCGTTGAGCACCCACTCGTCGCCGTCGCGGGTCGCACGCAGCTGCAACCCCGCGAGGTCGGAGCCGGCATTCGGTTCAGAGAAGCCCTGATACCAGACGTCCTCGCCGCGAATGATCGGCGCGAGGTACTGCTCCTTCTGCTCCGGAGTCCCAATCTCGATCAAGGTAGGCCCGACCATCTGGAGCCCAACCATGTCCGGCAGCGGAGGCGCATCGAGCCGCGCGAGCTCCTCCTGGTAGATCACCTGCTCCATCAGCGTGGCGCCACGTCCGCCGTACTCCAGGGGCCAGGCCACCCCCAGCCAGCGAGCCTCGCCCATCCGCTGTTCAAAGGCCCGGCGGATGGCCCACGCCTCGCTGGGTGGCAGACGCTTCACCTCGCTCCACTTCCAGGATTCCGGGAGGTGCTCCGTCAGCCATGAGACGAATTCCTCACGAAATGTCCGTTCGGCGGGAGTGAGATTGATGTCCAATTTGACCCCTTCAGCGCGTCACGGATGCCGCTCGCATGACCGTGTCCTACGGCGTCGGCATCATAACTGCGATGAAAGCGTCCTGTAAAGTACCGTATGTACTGCAACGTACAGTTAAGAGAAACGGCCCCCCGGTCGGCCTATCGAGGGCGGATGGACGTCAAGAGGAGCAGGGGGATCTCGCTTGACCCCGTGCTGCGACGGTCAAGTGAGACGCAGGCCCGGACTGGAGATGCGGGTATGTAGCCGCTGCTACCCCGCTACTGGCGGATCTGCCTACTGCACGCCAAGCAGTTCGACGTCGAAGATCAGCTTGGCGTTTGCCGGGATCACGGGCGGGGCGCCTCGTGCGCCGTAGCCGAGCGCTGCCGGGATGATCAGGCGTCGCTTCCCGCCGACCTTCATCGAGGCCACACCCTCGTCCCACCCCTGGATCACCGTACGCGTGCCGATGGCGAACACGAACGGCTGCCCGCGGTCCCGCGAACTGTCGAACTTCTTGCCGGTCGTGAGCCAGCCCGTGTAGTGCACCGTCACGCGCTGCCCGGTCTGCGGCGAGACGCCGTCGCCAACCTTCTCATCGATGTACGCCAGGCCGCTGGCCGTAGTCTGCACGTCGCCGTGCAGTTCGGGTATCCCGGGCGCGTTGCCGTCGCTCTGCTGCGCCACGCTTGTGGCCTCCGTCCTGGGTGTGCTCGTTGCCGCTACCGTCTCATCGTCGCCGCCGCAGGCGACGGCCGTACTGGCGAGCAGGACGCTCGCGAGCATCCCCAGCCAAAGCGTGCGCCTCATGTCCCCTCCGCTCATCGATGTGGAGAAATGGTGCGGTCGCCGCACGATGCACGCAACCTTCGATCAGTCCTCGCCAACCATCGAAGGTGGAGTTGACCTTCCAGTGACTCGAAGGTCTAGGCTGATTGCTATGAAGACAGGACTGACCATCAGCCAGGCTGCGAAGCGCATCGGCCTCCCGGCTTCCACCATCCGGTACTACGAGGCAGAGGGCATCGTCTCCCCTGCCTCGCGCAC